>DASUGE010000250.1:0-16559 GCA_036274215.1 Polyangiaceae bacterium
AGCGGGCGGATCTCTTCCGCAACCACAACCTTCGCACGCTCGAGGACGTTCTGCCGCACTGGCAGAACGAGGAAGCGCGCACGAACCTCGCGCGCTCCGCCCGCGAGCAGCTCGAGCGGCAAATGGAAGAGGACCGCGCGAGTATGGCGACCGAGAGCGGCCACGGCTGGCACTCCGAGCTCGAGGGCGCGGACGAAGAGCGCGCCTGAGCGCTCCTTTCCGGCCCCGCTGGCCGCCGGCCTCCGCTACCGTACGGGACCGTGATCCCACTCACACGACGCGCCGTGCACGGCATCCAGGATGCGTTGCTCGGCTTGCTCGGCAACCATCCGGAAGCGAGACCGGGGGTCGTTGCGGCGATGATGCACCGCGACGCGCGCGAAGCCATGTCGTATTGGCTGCAGCTCGTCGTTTCGGTCGGAATCGCGACACTCGGGTTGGTCGTCGGCAGCAGCGCGGTCGTGATCGGAGCGATGCTGATCGCGCCGTTGATGGGACCGATCGTCGGGCTCGCCATGGGGCTTGCCGCGGGTTCGCCGTTCTTGGTGTTGCGCTCGGCGGCGCGCGTCGCAACGAGCGTTCTGGTGGTGGTCGCGGGAGCGGCGGTGATCACCCTGCTGCTCCCGTTTCACGAGCTCAACGGGGAAATCGCCGCGAGGACGTCGCCTACGGTGCTGGACTTGGTGACGGCGGCGTTCTGCGCGTTGGCAGGGGTCTACGCGTCGCTTCGACCCGGTTCGGACACGGCCACTACGGCCGCGGGAACCTCGATCGGCATCTCCCTCGTTCCACCGCTTTGCGCCAGTGGATACGGGGTCGGTACCGCCAGCCTCGGGGTGGCGGCCGGAGCCGCGCTGCTGTTCCTCACGAATCTGGTCGCGATCGTCGTCGTCGGTACCGTCTCGTTCGTCGCGGCGGGCTTCAACCGTGCCGGCGCTGCGGCGCTCGAGCGCGAGGAGCTCGCGAAGTTGTCGGGAGCGTCCGTCCCCGCCGCGCTGGCGCGCCGTCTGGCTCGTCTCTTCGAATCGCGTTTCGGGCCCGCTCTGCGGTTCCTCATGCCGTTTGCGCTGCTCGCGGTGGTTTATTTGCCGTTGCGCAGGGCCCTCGACGAGGTGGCCTGGCAGGTTCGAGCGCGCTCGGTCGTGAACACCGCGCTGGCGAAGGAGCGGGTGCGCATCGTCGACACGCGTGTTCGCGTCGAACGCCATCAGGTGGACGTCGTGTTGGTGATACTGGGCGACACGAAGGACGCGGAAGCGGCGCGTGCCCGTCTGCAGCCGGAGATCGAGCTCGGATGTGGCGTCGCGCCTCGACTCGAGATCTCCGCGGTGCCCGACGCAGCGGCGTTCGCTGGTCTCGAGTCCACCCTCCTCAAGCCCGCGCCGGCGCCGGCGCCCAAGCCGCTGAGTCCGAAGGAGGAGCTCGACCGCGCTAGAGAACGGGTCGAGCGCGAGCTGCGCGCCGTGTGGCCGACGAGCAGCGCGGGTGCTCCGCTGGCGATTGACGTGGGCACGTCGAGCGCCGACTCGATGCCCGTGCGTGTGGTGCACATCGGCGTACCGCTCGGCACGGACGGAGCCGAAGCGGTGCGCCGCGCGCTCGAGGAGCGGCTCGAGCACCGGATCGCGCTCGGCGACGTGGCCATCGCGCCGGGTCGGCTGACGCCGAGCGCTCAACCGCTGGCGTTCGTTGCACAGGTGGCAGCGGGCCTCGAAGCCACGCACGCGGTGACTGCAGTGAGCGTGTGCGGCACCCGCCCGGGCGTTGCGGACGGCGGAACCGACGACCCGAACCTCGGCTCGACTCTCGACGCGGCGCTCGCCGCGCACCCGCGGGCTCACCTCGAGCCGGGGGACGCATGGAGCGTGGAGTTCGTGGCCGGACCCTGCCCTCGGGCGGAGGTTGACGCCGGCGCAGCGGACGCCGTCGACGCGGCGGTCCCGGACGTCAAGCCCTGAAGCGCCGCGCGACGGGCGCGAGCGTGAGGCCCTGCACGAGCATGGAGAAGCTCACGACACTTTGCGAAGTTACCGCGGCACGGTGATCGGCTCGAGCTTGCAGGCGTCGTTGCAGATGCTGTTGTTGGCGTCGCAGCCGTTCACGCTGGGCTGCGCAGCCGCCGTCGCCTGGTCGACGCCGCCGCGATCGCATTGCTCGGGACCCTGGATCACGCCGTCCCCGCAGTGTGGGCCGAAGTGGCACTGCGGGGTGCAGCCGCCGTAGGTGTCCGGAGAATTCATCGCGCCGAGGTCGCATTCCTCGCCGCCGTCCGCCTGCACGACGCCGTCGCCGCAGCGCGGGCCGTAGTGGCAGTCCTGCGAGCAGCTGCCGTACGCGTTGTCGTTGATGCCGTTGTCGCACTCCTCGGGCGGAGTCGTGACGCCGTCACCGCAGAACGCGGGCACGCCGCAGCCCGCCGTGCAGCCGCCCGGCATGCCGTTGTTCGCGCCGTCGTCGCACTGCTCGCCGAAGTCTTCCTGCGTGACGCCGTCGCCGCAGCGCGGCCCGAGCTTGCAGCCTATGTCGCACTGGTTGTAGCCGCCGACGTTCACGCCGTCGTCGCAGGCTTCGCCGCAGCTCGATTCGAGCGTGCCGTTGCCGCAGCGCGCGCCGAATTTGCACTGCGTCGTGCAGGCGCCGCAGGCGGAGTCGTCGTTCATGGCGCCGTCGTCGCATTCCTCGGAAATGGTGACGATGCCGTCGCCGCACGTCTCGGTGCAGTCGCTCGGCAGCATGCTGAACCCGCCGAGCGTCAACTTGAAGCTCGAGCCCTCGACCTCGCGCTCCGCGTGGAAGATCTGGATCTGGTAGACGTTGCCGTCGACCAGGCCGTAGGTCGTGGCCGTGCCGTTGCGCATGGCCGAGGTGAGCGTCTGGCCGAGGTTATCGGCGGTGATCTGCGACACCGCGTTGATGGTCGCGCCGTTGATGGTCAAGGTGCCGCTCAGCGGCACGTGCCAGCCGCCGAGGTCGACCGCGAGGTGCCCGTTCAAGAACACCCACACGTCGTCGTCGCCCGTGAAATCGAGCGTCGCCTTCATGGTGGCGCTGTACTTGAACCAGTACTTCACCTCGGTCGTGAAGCTGTAGTTGTGCTTGGTCGAGGGGAACGGCGCCGTCGCGGTCGCGATCGGCGTCGTGATCGGCGGCGACATCAGGGGCGCTGCGTCCGTCTCCCACGGCCAGCCGTCCCAACCGTACTGCGACGGCACCTTCCCCTCCGAGCGTGCCTCCGTGAGGATCCCGGGCGCGGTATCGAGCGGGAAGAAGAGCGGGTTGCCGTCGTAGCCCTTCGAGGGCGGAACGTCGGCGCAGCAGGCCTGATTGGTCGAGCCCCAGGGAATGCACGGGTCGAGGCACACCTGTCCGGGCCCGGGCGTGCAACCCTGGTTCGGATAGTCGGGGCTCGAGCACCCGAGGCCGCCCTGGAGACCCGCCGAGGGTGTCCCGTAATCCTGCGCGGTGAGCCGCCCCTGCCACTGCTCGCCGTTCACGCCCCAGCGGTTCACGTACCCGCCGTCCATGTTGTCGTAGAGGATGATTTGGCCCGGGATGGGCGCGCTCGCGGGCGCGCCGTTCCGGTACCACTGCTTGAAGGACGCCTGGCCGTGCATGAAGCCGCCGTCGGCGTCCGAGGTCGCCTTCGCGGAGAGCACCGGCTTGCCTTCGTCGTCGAGCGTCTCCTCGACGAGCCCCGTGACGGCGCCGCTCGAGTCGAATCCCGGCTGGAAATCCGGATGTCCGCCGGACACCTTGCTCGAGTTGAAGTCGCGGAACGTCACCGGGACCACGAGCACGCACGAGCCGTTCAGCATCGTGCAGGGCGGCGTCGTGCATTGGAAGCCGGGCTCGACCTGGCACGTCTCCGAGCAGCCGTCGCCGCCCGCGAGGTTGCCGTCGTCGCACTTCTCCGTCCCTTCGACGATGCCGTTGCCGCATTTGGCGGTGCACGGTCCCATCGCCGGGCACGTCGGCTCGCACAGGCACGTCGCCGTGCACCCGTCGAGCGCCACGGTGTTGCCGTCGTCGCAGCACTCCGACCCCTCTTGCTTGCCGTCCCCGCACATCGTCTTGCGGCAGGGCTTGCCCGGCATCTCGCACAACCAGCCGGGCTCCTGCCGGCAGGTGCTGCTGCAGCCGTCGTCGGAGACCATGTTGGAGTCGTCGCACTCCTCGGCGCCCTCCTTGGTGCCGTTGCCGCACACCGGAACCAGAATGCACGGCTTGCCCGGCTGCGTGCAGCGCCAGCCCGGCTCCACGCTGCAGAGCGCGCCGCAGCCGTCGCCCGGGTCCGCGTTGCCGTCGTCGCAGGTCTCGCCCGGCTGCACCTTCGCATCGCCGCATTTCCCCTCCGAGCGCAGGCACGGCATCCCCGGCGTGGGGCAGTAGAAGCCGGGCTCGACGCTCAGGCAGTCCGCCGCGCAGCCATCGCCCGGCTCCACGTTGGCGTCGTCACACCCTTCGCCCGGCGAGCGGATCCCGTCGCCGCACCGGAGCGTGCTCTTGCAGGGGCCCCCGGTCGGCGGGCACTCGAAGTTCGGCTCGACGGCGCAAATCCCCGTACAGCCGTCGCCGGGCAGCTGGTTGCCGTCGTCGCACGCCTCCCCGGCGTCCACGACGTTGTTCCCGCAGTAGGGCCCCGCCGGCGGCGCGCACATCGTCGGGTCCGTCTGGCCACCGCTCCCCCCGAGCGGATTGATCGTGCCACCCGAGCCGCCTGCTCCCGTCCCCGACGCTCCGCCCGACGACGACGCGGCGCTGCCGCCCGTGGCACCGGTTCCATTGCCGCCGCTGTCTTCGAGCGAAGGCGACGCCGGCGCCCCCACGCCACAAGAGACCCCAGCGCCGAGCAAGGCACCTAGAACGCTAAGCAAGACGACGCGCGACGAACGCATGCGAGCACGACCTCCGGACCCACGGGTGGATCGAGCTATTGTCACGCCCTTTCGCCCGAGGTGTCTACGGAAACCAGGGTGCGCTCGAGCGCTTCGTTCGGCTCACGGCGTGCAGAGGTGTCGGGTGATGTGTGTGTGGGAGCGCAACGCCACGGCATTGCCGGGAGCGTCGGCTTCCCGCGAGCGAGCGCGCCTGGCGAGCGGTCCACGCGCCAGCGACGCGGCGACGTTGGCCGATGACGTGCCGTGACGCGTCGCACGTTGCCGTGACGCGTCGCCCGTTGCCGTCACGCGTCGCACGTCAGCGCGCACCGAGGGCGCCCTGTGCATTTCGTGACTCGCGCGCCCACCATCTGACGGAAGTCTGACGGCATCCGCTCGCTCGCCAAACCATACCTAAAGGGTGATACCCCTCAGACCCATTTCGGCCTACGTCGCCGCGCTCAAGCCCGAGCTTCCACCGCAAGCGTTCGAGCCCGCGCGCTCGCGTCTCCTGTGGTTGCCCGTGCACGCGGCGGTGATCGCGGCGGGTATCCTCGGCGTCCTCCAGCACCGCGTCCCGGTGCTGCTGCTCCCTCTCGTCTCCCTCGTGATGGGTCTCTCGTTCGCGGGCCTGGCGTTTCTGGCTCACGAAACGCTACACGGCGCCATCGTGCGCCACCATCGGCTGCGCTACCTGGTCGGCTTCGTCGGGTTCCTGCCGTTCACGGTGTCGCCGCGGCTCTGGATCGCGTGGCACAACCTGATGCACCACGGCAACGCCAACAAGCCGGGCGTCGACCCCGACGCCTACCCGACCCTCGACGAGCACCGCGCGAGCGCGCTCGTGCGCATGAGCACGGACTACCTCGGCGTCGGCCGGGGGCGGCTGCGCGGACTCACGAGCCTCGGCATCGGGTTCACGGCGCACAGCGCCCATCAGCTCTTCGCCGCGGGGCCGCGCGGAACCCTGCCGCGCCGCGAGCTCGTGCTCGCCTGGCTCGAGACGCTCGCCGGCCTGGTCGCTTGGCTCGCGCTCTTGCCGCTGCTCGGCGGCGTCGGATTCCTGTTCGCCTACGTGCTGCCGCTGATGGTCGGCAACGCGATCGTGATGGCGTACATCTTCACGAACCATTCGCTCTCGCCGCACACGCGCGTGAACGATCCGCTCGCGAATTCGCTGAGCGTCACCGTGCCGCGCTGGGTAGATTTCGTGACGCTGCGCTTCGGGTTTCACGTCGAACACCACCTCTTTCCGTGGATGAGCTCGCGCCATGCTCCGCTCGTGAGAAAGCTCGTGCTCGAGCGCTGGCCCGAGCGTTATCAGTCGATGCCGTTCTGGCGCGCGCTCTTGCTCATCCATCGCACGCCGCGCGTGTACGAAGACGACGAGACGCTGCTCGATCCGGAAACGGGTGAACGCGTCGCGACGCTCGCGTCGCGCGAAGCGCCGAAGCGCTCGGGTACCGGTTCCATGCCGCCGCGCGAACCCGAGCATCCTCGCCGCGCGGCTTGAGTCACGACGCGCGCGGGCGCGATGGGCCGATGTGCCCAGGGAGATGCGTCGCTCTACCGTAGGTGGAGATATTCCACTTCGCATGAACGATGCGCCCTGCGCGCTGCCAACTTCGCGGCAATCGTCTAGCTCCACCAGAAACACTCACGTCCGGTTTGTCATCCCAGCGTGAGCCGACGCGCCGATAAGGTCCCACACAGGATCACGATGTGCCGATTGATGAGTGGCGAGACTACCCGGTGTGCTACTCTACCCTCGTGGTTGCGGTCGTCCGACCGCTCCACGCGAACTCTCTCGGCTGACCCGCTCACGGAGGCGGTAGCGTGATTAGAAACACCTTTACGAGTGTCGGGTTTTTGGTAAGCGCGCTGGCTACGGCCGCGTACTCCTGCAGCTCGAACACCACGGGCAGCGACACCTCCGGGCTCGGCGCCCCGTCCACGACGGGCAAGGGCGGCGGCACCGGGTCGGGCGGCACCTCGGGCACGATCGGAAATCCGACGGGCGGCTCCGGCGGCGGCGGGTCGAGCGGCGTCGCGGCGACCGGCAACACCGGTTCGGGCCCGGTCATCAACCCGGACGCCGGCCAGGCGGACGGCAGCACGACGATCGACGAGGACGCGGCCTGCGGCACCGGCAAGGCGAGCGCCACGCTCAAGCCCGTCAACATGCTGGTCATGTACGACCGCTCCTGGTCGATGAACGAGTGCGGCGACGGCAACGACTCGCCGATCACGAACAACACGCTCGACTGTCCCACGCTCAGCCGCTGGGACCTCACGTCGGCTGCGCTCATCAAGTTCTTCCAGTCGGCGGAGGCAGCCGACCTCAACGTGGCGCTCCGGTTCTTCCCCGACGACACACCCGGCTGTACCGGGTTCCCCGCCGCCGGGATGGGCTTCCCGCCCCCCGGGATGGACGCGGGTGCCCCGGCGGCCGACGCCGGCACCGGCGCCGATCTCAACTGCGACATTCCAACCTGCGCGATGCCGCTCGTGAACATCGCGCCGTTGCTCGCCGACCCGGCGCCCACCGACGCGCACGAGGCGGAGCTCGTGGCAGCCGTCGCGAGCCATGCCCCGCCCGGCCCGGAGATGCCCAACCCGAACCCGAGCACCCCGACGTACGCCGCGCTCGGCGGCGCCGAGCAATGGGCCGTCACGTACCAGATGGCTCATCCCGACGGCCAGGCGGTGGTGGTTCTCGTCACGGACGGCGAGCCGTACGGCTGCGACACGAGCACGAACAACATCGCCCGGCTCGCCGCCGACGCGAACACGCAAGCGGGCGTCCTCACGTACGTCGTCGGCCTCACCGGCTCGAGCGAGGCCGGGCTGAACCAGATCGCCCGCTCCGGCGGGACGGATCAGGCCTACTTCGTGTCCGACGGCAACACGGCCACGGACGACCTCCTGAAGACGCTGATCGCCATCAAGGGCATGGCGCTGAGCTGCGACCTCGAAGTCCCGACCAACGACGAGTCCGGGATGGAGATCAACCCGCACCTCATCAACGTGAACTACGCGTCCGGCACCAATCCGGCGACGGAGCTCGGGTACGTCGAGAACCTCGCGGCCTGCGGCAGCGAGCCGGCCTGGTACTACGACGATCCGAACAACCCGACGATCATTCACCTCTGCCCGAGCACCTGCGACTCGGTGAAGGCAGACACGATGGCCACGCTGCAGATCCTCGCGGGCTGCAAGCCGCACATCGTCACTCGCTGAGAGAGCTCGCGACGACCGGGACGGAGGCGGCAGGCGTGCCGCTTCCGTGATCCCGTCGCTCGGCGCTCTCCCCCTTACAGAGCCTGCCCGAGGTAGCAGCCCGGGTTCGCGTTGCACTGGCTCGACGAGAGCTGGTCACAGGGCGTCGCGTTGCCGGTGCAGCCGCCCATCGTGAGCCAGCTGCAGCCGTAGTTCGCGTAGCACTCGGTCGAGGTCGTGAAATCGGCGCAGGGATCGGGCGTGCCGTCGCAGAAGCCCGTGTCCGCGTCGTAGCTGCAGCCGGGGCGCATCTCACACTCCGTCGGAATGCCGTCCGAGAAATCGCAGGTGTACGGCGTGCCGCTGCACGGCTGAGCGCTCGGCGAACAGCCCGTCGCAGCGGTGCAGTAGCTCGAGCTGATGTTGCCGAGCGTCGCGCACGAGTAGGCGTTGCCCATGCAGGTGGGCCCGACGGTGAAGAAGCGGGTGGGCTTGGGCAGGTGTGCCGAAGCCGAGGTGCAGCAGATGCGCGCGTCGTTCGAGGTGCAGTCCGAGCTCTGCTTGCACGACTTCGGGCAGCTGTAGTCGCACAAGCCGTTGCAACAGATCTCTCCGCTCGCCGTCGAGCAGTCGCTCGAGGTCGTGCACGTCTTCGGGCATTGGCCGCCGTAGCTCGGGTTCAGGCAGAGCCCGTCGACGGCGAGGTTCGGCTCGAGCGCGCGCACGGAGGTGCAGCAGATCTCACCCTGAGAGGTGTTGCAGTCGCTGCTCGCTTCGCACGATGCCGGGCAATACGACGTCGGCACGCAAATGGCCTGGTTGTAGATGCCGCAGCACACCTCGCTCGAGGTGCAGTCGCTGTCGGCGCTGCAGGTTCGAAGGCCGAGCGAGGTGTTGACGCATTCCTTCGGCGTCGAGAGACTCGTCGGGAGGCAGGCTTCACCTTGGTTCGTGCTGCAGCTCGCGTCGTTCTCGCAGCGGCGCGGGCACTGAACCGCAGCCGTACAGATTTTTCCGGGCGCGCCGTAGTCGCAGCAAAGCTCGCCCTGGGCCGTCTCGCAGTCGTTGTCGGTCGCGCACGCCTTGGCGCACGTGGGCTGACAGATGCCGTCGCCGTTCGAGCCGCTGGAGCCGCCCTTGCCGAGCGTGCCGCCCGTACCGCCCTTGGTCGCCGAGCCGCCCTTGCCGGAGCCGCCGGTGGCGCCACTGCCCGTGTCACCGGATTCGCCGCCGCTGCTGTCGTCGTCGTCGCCACTGCCGCCGCAAGCGGCCATCGACAAGGACGCGAGCGCCACCGAAACCAAGCACCACCGAAGGAACGAAATCGAAGTCATCATTCGAGCTTCCCCGGCGGGCGTCTCGTCATCGAGCCGAACACCGCCGCCACCGACCAGAGCCCGGATCCTGCCGAAGATTTTTGCCCTTGTCGAGGACCGCAGCCAAAATGGCGTGGGCAGGAGAGACCCATCGCGCACCAAAATGCTCTACGCGAGCGCGAGACCCAAGGCGCCGCAGACCTTCCGCACCGCGCGATCTGCCGTGTGAATTCGCGCCCCCGCCTTGAACGCCGCGCAGAGGACTTGCACGTCCGCCCACCCGACGCCGGAACCACCGAGCGAACGGCGATGGCGTTCGCTGTACGCGCGGGTCTCGTCCGCGCGCGGCGTCGGAACGTGAGGCAAGGCCGACAATAGCCGCGCAAAGTCCTTGGGCAGCCCGGAGCCGAGCAGCAGCTCGCCCACCACCACGTCCGTCGTGAACACACGCTGCTGCGTGAGGAAATCCACGAGACGCGCATCGCTGCGTCGCAGATGAGCGACCCACGCGTTCGTGTCGACGAGAATCATCGCTTCATCCAGGCCGAGCGCTTCGGGCGAGCGGCACGCTTCGCCTTGCCGCCGAGCGCAGCGAGCCGCACGGCAGCGTCACGCGCGAGCAGGGCCCGCAGGCCTTCTTCGACGAGTGCCGTCTTCGTGACGCCCGGGTGCGCCTCTTGCGCTTCGGCGAGGAGCTCGCCGTCGACGTTCATGGTCATACGTATCGTATGCATGGATACATATCTAGCATATGTATGCGCGGACGCGCTCGATTCGAGGTACGCTCCGTCTCGTGCTGTTTCGACGGCTGACACTGCTTGCTCGAGGCGGCCCCCATGCCTGACACCGTCGCAGGAGTCGATCTCGGCTCGAACAGCTTCCACATGATCGTCGCTCGGGTCGACGCGGGGCAGCTTCACATCGTCGACCGCATGCGCGAGCGGGTGCGCCTCGCGTCGGGGCTCGGGCCCGACCGCCGTCTCAGCGACGAAGCCATGGAGCGCGGCCTCGCCTGCCTCAACCGCTTCGGCCAGCGCGTGCGGGAGCTGCCCACGGGCTCGGTGCGCGCGGCAGGCACCAACACCCTCCGCCAAGCCAAGAACGCGTCCGTCTTTCTGGAGCGGGCGCGCGAAGCGCTCGGCCATCCCATCGACGTGATCGCCGGTCGCGAGGAAGCCCGCCTCATCTACCTCGGCGTCGCGCACGGCGTGCCGAGCTCGCCCGGCCGCAGGCTCGTGATCGACATCGGCGGCGGCAGCACCGAATGCATCCTCGGCGAAGGCTTCGATTCGATCGCGACCGAGAGCACGTACATGGGGTGCGTGAGCTTCTCGAACCGCTTCTTTCCGGGCGGCGTCATCACGCGCGATGGCTTCCGTAAGGCGCAGACGGCGGCCGCTCTCGAGCTGCAGTCGTTCGAGCGGCCCTACCGCTCGCTCGGCTGGCAAGCCTGCTACGGCTCGTCCGGAACCGTGCTCGCCATCGCGGAAGCCGTCGCGAAGAGCGGCTTTACCGAAGACGGGCTCACGCGCAAAGGCTTGAAAAAGCTGCGCGCCGCCCTGTGCGAGCTGGGAAGCACCGCCAAAGTGACGCTACCCGGCGTCGATCCCGATCGCGCGGCCGTGCTGCCCGGGGGTCTCGCGATCCTGCTCGCCGTGTTCAAGAGCCTCGGCATCGAACGCATGAGTCCCGCGCAGAGCGCGCTTCGCGAAGGCTTGCTCTACGACCTCATCGGCCGCATCCGTCACGAGGACGTGCGCGAGCGCAGCATCCGCTGGCTCGCCGAGCGCTCCCACGTCGATCTCGAACAGGCGGCGCGCGTGGAGCGCACGGCGCTCTGCGCGCTCGGCGGCGTGAAGAAAAGCTGGGGGCTCGAGGACGAGGACGCGCAGAGCTACCTCACCTGGGCCGCGCGCCTGCACGAGATCGGTCTCGACATCGCGCACACCGGCTTTCACAAGCACGGCGCCTACGTGGTCGGCAACGCCGACATGCCCGGCTTCTCGAGGAACGACCAGCAGCTGCTCGCGTTCGTCGTGCTCGCGCAGCGACGAAAGTTCCCGAACGAGGCGCTCGCCCTCCTACCCGAAGCTCAACGCGAGCGGGCGCTAAGGCTCGCGATCGTCTTTCGCCTCGCCTGCTGTCTGAACCGCAGCCGCACGAGCGATCCGCCCGCTTTCGAGCTGAAAGCGGACGGAGAGCGGCTCGTCCTGCGCTTCGCGCCGGAGGGCTTCGAGCGAAGCCCCCTCACGCGAGCGGATCTCGACGAGGAAGCGGCGCGCCTCGCCGCCGTCGGTGTCGAGCTCGAAGTGCGGGTCGCGCTCTGAGCTCCGGCAGGCCGCGCCCCAAGCAAGGCGCGCACTGACCGATTTGACTACGCTCCGCCTTCGCCGGAATTGCCGGTGGTGCGACCGCCGAAGCCGGTACGGCCGCCACGGCCGCCGACGCCCTCGCGACCACCACGGCCACCACGACCAAAGAAGCCGCCACGACCGCCGTTGTTGACGGCGGGGGCACCGGCGTTGGACTGCTCGCCCGCGGCACCAGCGGCTTCGCCGCCGGCTCCCGACGTCTCGTTCGCTCCCCCTTCGCCGGCGCCTGCGCCGCCGTTCGTGCCCGAGCTGCCGCCTGTCGCGCTCGCGTTACCCGAGCCACCGGATCCACCGCTTCCGCTCGTGCCGCCCGAGGTCGACGACCCGGCGTTGCCGGCACTTCCCGACGCGCCCGCCTTGCCGGCGCTGCCGCCCTTGCCCGCCGTACCGGTGGTGTCGTCGTCGTCGCCGCCGCACGCGGCGAACACGGCGGTGCTCACGACCAACAGACCCAGGGCTACTCGAGAAACTTTCATAGATGCCTCGCGACTTCAGGTGCCGAACTTGTTTCCAGTAACCCTTGCGCGGAAGAGCAGGCAAATCCTGCCGCACCAGCGACGGCACGCGACGAATCGCCAGGGTTCACGCCCAAACGCCAAGGGCGCGCCGAGATACACGAGAAAAAATGCCGCGTGAAGTTTTTTTGATAACACAAGATCCTTTCAATCGTGACACCGCCTTCCTGAATTACACTGGACCTGGACAGGCCTGAGGGGCCATTGTAGGTATTGCGCGACGGCCAGCCCCGTCGAACCTAGGAGCACCCACGTGAAGCGCCGCACAGCATTCGTTCCGCCCGTTCTCATCGCGACGGCAACTCTGGGCATCGTGTCGATCTCTGCGACGAGCTGCAGCAGCGGCGACGACGACACCGGCACCGGCGGTACCGGCGGCACCATGGCCATGAACGGTGGCAGCAGCGGTACGTCGACCGCTGGCACCGGTGGCAGCTCGGGCTCGAGCTCGGGCACCGGCGGCGCCACTCCTATGGGTGGTAGCTCAGGCAAGGGCGGCAGCGGCGGCGCAACGGGCGCGATGGGCGGCACCGGCAACACGGGCCCGATGGGCGGCACCGGCAACACGGGCGCCATGGGCGGCACCGGCAACACGGGCGCCATGGGCGGCACCGGCAACACGGGCCCGATGGGCGGCACCGGTAACACGGGCCCGATGGGCGGCACCGGTAACACGGGCGCCATGGGCGGCACGGGTAACACGGGCGCAGCCGGCGCCGGAGGACGCGGCATGGCTGGCAGCTCTGGACGCGGCTCGGGCGGTCGCAGCGGCGCCGGTCGCGCTGGCGCCTAACGGGCGCTGCTCGCGCGCGAGGACGGTCGACTTCCGCGCGCTGAAATACTCGTGCGGCGGCGAGACGCTCGCAGCCGCACGCCGTCGAGCGTGAGCGCTGCATTCTCGCCGACCGGCTGCCATTGGCACTAGGCTCGACGCGTGGTGCGTTCCCGCGTGGCGTCGGCTCTTCTCCTCGCCGCCGCGCACGCCATGAGCACGGCGGCCGCCGCCGAGGAAGCTCCGCGCCCCGAAACGCAGGCACTTAGCGTCGTCTATAGCGCTCCTGCCGGTTGCGGGACTCGCGCGAGCTTCGTCGCGGAGCTCGAGGCGCGCACGCCGCGGGTTCGCGTGGTCGACGCCGGCGACTCCGTCACCATGGCGAGCGTCGAGCTCCTCGATCGCACGACCGGCATCGTCGGCCAGCTTTCGCTCCGCGAGCCGAGCGGCATGGAGACGCTGCGCGCCGTTGCGGGCAAGAGCTGCGAGGAGGTCGTAGCGGCGCTCGCGTTGATCGCCGCGGTGCTCGTCGATCCGGAAGCGATCACGCATACACCCGCGGCGGCGCCCGCCGCACCTGCCGCGCCCGCCGCGAGCCCGAGCCGAGAGGAGCCTCACCCGCGCGAGCAACCTCCACTGAGCGAAGCGACGCTGCGGTTTCGCCCCTCGCTCGGCACGGGCGCGGCGGTGACGAGCACGGTCGCTCCGTCGGTGAGCTTCGCGCCCGCCCTCGAGCTCGGACTCGAGCTAGAGCGCGGCGGCGTTCGGGGACCGATGCTGCTGCTCTCCTTCGAGCGCTTCTCGAGCAGCACGGTGACGAAGCGCGCGGGGGTTGCCGACTTCTCGACCCTCCTCGGGCGCGTGAGCCTCTGTCCGCTCCGCTGGCCGGCGAGCGGGGTCGCGTTCCTCGCGCCGTGCGGGGCCTTCGAGGCGGGGTCCCTCCACGTCGACGTCTCACAGACGATCGACGAGAAAGAGCCGACCGTGCTGTGGCTCGCCGCGGGGCCCGGCCTGCATCTCGAAATGAGGCCGCTCCGGGTGCTCGGCGTCGAGCTCGACCTTCTGGGTATTTTTCCGCTCGTCCGCGATACCTTTTTCTTTTCCCCTCGAATCGAGGTATTCTCGATCCCGGTGGTCGGATGGACCGGTCGGGTCGGCGTGAAAGCCGTCTGGCCGTGATCGATTTGGTTGGGTCGCGACATGATGGCCAAGGTGCCCTCTTCTTCGCAGAGCTCGGTGGCTCGCTCGCTGGCGGATTCGGACGCCGCCGACGACGGGGAGCACGAGGCCGTGCGCCGCTCCGGGCCGCAGGTGAAGCTCGGCGGCGTCGCGCGTGAGGACGCGCTCGCCCGGCTGCTGAACGAGAACTTTCGTATGGTTTGGCGGGCGCTGCGTCGCCTCGGGGTGCCGCCGCACGCCGTGGACGATGCCGCACAGGAGGTCTTTCTCGTCGCCTCCCGCAAGCTTGGGACGATCGAGGAGGGCCAGGAGCGGCGCTACCTCTACGGCGTGGCGCTGCGCGTCGCCGCCAATGCGCGCCGAGCCCGTGCGGCGCGGCCCGAAACGCCGCTCAGCGAGCTCGTCGAGGAAACGGCAGCCACCACGCCGAATCCCGAAGCGCTGCTCCATCGCAAGCGCGCGCGCGAGCTGCTCGACGAGGCGCTCGAGCAGCTGCCCGACGAGTTGCGCGCGGCGTTCGTGCTGTTCGAGCTCGAGGGCTGCACGGGTCCGGAGGTCGCCGAGCTCTGCGACATCCCGCTCGGGACCGCGGCGTCGCGCCTGCGTCGCGCGCGCGAAGCATTTCAGGCGGCCGTCAGCGAGATAAGCCGCAGGCTCAAGCGCGGAGGCGAGCCATGACCGATATCGTTCCCATGCTGCTCGGTGAGCCCACGGAGCTCGAGACGCTCCTGCTCGAGTCCGCCAACGACGACGAGCCGGGCGCCGAGGCGCTCGAGAAGGTGAGCGCCGCTCTCGGCGTGGGTGCGGCCGCTCTCGCAGCCGCGTCAGCGGGGAGCGCGCTCGCGGGTCAAGCGGCGGCCGCAGGCAACGTCGTCGCGCTGGCAAAGCCGCTCACGGTCGTCTCGCTCGCGAAGTGGCTCGCCGTGGGCATTGGGGCGGGCATCGCCACGGGCGGCGTCGCGCAAGTGGCATCGCGCGCGGTCGAGCCAACGCCGTCCGCGATCGTCACGGCGGCCCCCGTTGCGGCACCGCGCAACACGGCCGCGGCGCACGCGCCGGCACGACGCGTCGAGGTCGCGAATCCCGCCGATCCCGCCGCGGAACCGGCGCCTGAAATCGCCGCAGCTCCACCCTCGAGCACGGGGACGTTCGCGCCGCTGCCCGCCGCCCCGGCAGTAGCCGATGCGCCGCCGACGGCGGCACCCGTCCACACGGGCAGCGCTGCGTTCGAGGCGCCCGCTGCCAACACGGTTGGCGCCGCGGCGGCATCAACGCTCAGTGACGAGACCAAGGCGCTCGACGGTGCGCGTGCAGCGCTCACTCGGGGACGCGCGGCGGAAGCGCTCGCTGGTCTCGACGCGTACCGCGCGAAATGGCCGGCGGGCGCGCTTCGGGCGGAGGCCGCGCTGCTTCGCGTCGATGCGCTGCTACGTTTGGGGAATCGCCCTGCCGCCGAACGTGAAGCCAACGCGCTCATCAGCGCCGCGCCGAGCAGCCGTTACGCCACGCGCGCTCGGACGCTCCTCGCCGCGAAGCGGGAGTGATCGATTTCGCATGCAGGGCACATGTGGCCCTTCATGATCGAGCACTGGCGTGGCATTTGCGGGACGGCATGGTTGGTCGCTCTCTCGGCGGCGTTCGTAGGGTGCGCTCCGCACAGCTACGAGCTCGGTAAGGACCGAACGGGGGCTTCCGGTGAGGGGGGGGAGCTTGCGGGAAGCGGCGGCAAGGGCGGGAGCGGCACGGGCGGACCGGGGCACAAGGGGGGGACGGGCGGCGGCTCGAGCGGCAGCGCGGGCTCGAAGGGGGGCGGAAAAACAGGTGGCAGCGGGGGTACCGGAGCGAGCGGCGGCTCGAGCGGAGTCGGTGGGAGCGGCACGATCAGCGTGGGCGACCCGCTGCTCATGCAGCTCAGCAACCAGCCCACGAAGCTCGATCTCTTGTTCATGATCGATAACTCGATCGGGATGGCACAGAAGCAAGCCGAGCTCGGCAACGCGATTCCCAGTCTCATCGCGAGCCTGTCGGCGTGCGTGGACGCGGACGACAACCCCATCGGGCAGCTCGGCACGGGCGGCTGTCCGCCCGGCTCCCGTCCGAGGCTCGGCGGGCTCGCCGACATCCACATCGGCATCATCACGTCGAGCCTCGGCGATCACGGCAGCCACGACGTGTGCTCGGACAGACAGAACGAGATCAACGTCGCCGCGGGCGGGTTGGCGTCGAACTACAACGACCTCGCGCTGCTCGTGCCGAGCGTTCGAGATACCGATTTCGCCCGCGCGGAACACGGCTTCCTCCACTGGGAC
>DASUGE010000251.1:0-4096 GCA_036274215.1 Polyangiaceae bacterium
TCGGCACGCCCCGCGAGCGCGCGCTCGAGCACGTGCGCCTCCTGATGCTCGCCAACGACGCGACGTACCGCGGGCTCGTCGCCGCGGAGCTCGCGCGCGGCTTCGGCTTCTTCCAATCGAAGCCGGCAACGGCGTTCTCGCCCTTCGCCGTCACGCCCGACGAGCTCGGGGCGGCGTACCACGACGGGCGGGTCCATTTGCGACTTCGCACGACGCTGAACGGCGCGCTCGTCGGCGACGTCGACGCGGGCACCGCGATGCATTTCGGCTTTTCCGACCTGATTCAACACGTCACGCGTACGCGCGCCCTCATGGCCGGTACGATTCTCGGAAGCGGTACGGTTTCGAATGCAGCGCCCGAACGCGGGGTTTCGTGCTTGGTGGAACGGCGCGCCCGAGAGACAATCGACCTCGGCGCTCCCCAGACCGGCTACTTGAGAACGGGCGATCGGGTCCGTATCGAGATGCTCGACGAAAGCGGGCGGAGCGTGTTCGGCGCAATCGATCAGGTGGTGCGATGATTCGCCTCTATAGCTACTGGCGCTCGAGCTCGGCCTGGCGGGTCCGGCTCGGTCTCGCGTGGAAGCGCCTCACGCACGAGCTCGTGCTCGTGAATCTCGCGCGCGACGGCGGCGAGCAGAACAAACCGGAGTTTCGCGAGAAGAATCCGCTCGCCCAGGTTCCCGTGCTCGAGGTGACGATGGGCGGCCAGATCCTGCGCCTCACGCAGTCGGTCGCCATCCTCGAATACTTGGAGGAGCGATTTCCGGAGCGCCCGCTTTTTCCGCGCGGCTTCGAGGACCGGGCGCGCGTGCGTCAGCTCGTCGAGATCGTGAACTCGGGCACGCAGCCACTGCAGAACCTCGGTCTCCGCCGCGCGTTCGAGGCGGGCCGCGTGGATCCGTTGCCGTTCATGCAAGGGGCCGTCATCCGCGGGCTCGACGCGCTCGAGAGCGTCGCGCGCCACACGGCGGAACGCTTCCTGGTGCGCGATGGTGTGACCTTGGCCGACATGTATCTGATTCCGCAGCTCTACAACGCGCGGCGGTTTCACGTGGATCTCGCGCCGTATGCGACGCTTCTTCGCGTGGAGGGGGAATGCAATGCGCTCGGTGAATTCCAGTCAGCTCATCCGAACGCACAGCCGGATTACGAGCCGGACGCGTGAGCGTTCGCGGATGGCTGGGAGCCGGGTCCCAGGTAGACTCGGTCACTCACGGCTTTGTCGGTGATGCCGAAGTGGTTTCCATCCTTCAAGCGCGGTGCCGCAGCGGCCGTGAACGACGCGCCTACGCGCCCGCAGCTCACCTCCTCGCAGAACCTGTCGAGCGAGGACGATGACCTCGTCGGCAAGACCCTGAACGACACTTATATCGTCGAGGGGATCCTCGGCGAAGGCGGGATGGGCCGCGTCTACCGAGCCCGCCATACCCGGATTGCGAGCAAGGAATTCGCGATCAAGGTGCTCAAGCCGGAGTTCAACCGTAATCCCGACGTCGTCGCCCGCTTCCGCCGCGAGGCCGAGGCGGCGTCCTCGATTTCGCACCCGAACGTCGTGGGCGTCTACGACGTCGACACCGCGGCCGACGGCCACTCGTACATGGTGTGCGAGTACCTGAAGGGGCGGGACCTCGCCGACGAAATCGCGCAAGCGGGGTGGCTCGGCATTTCGGCGGCCGTCCACGTGGCCATCGAGGTGTGCAAAGCGCTCGAGGCCGCCCACGCGAGCGGCGTCGTGCATCGCGATCTCAAGCCGCACAACGTCTTCTTGCTCGCGGACGAGACGGGCGAGGTCCCGCCGCGCCCGGTCGTGCGCGTCCTCGATTTCGGCCTCTCGCGCTTCGTCGACGCGCCCGGCACGCAGCTCACGCAGACGGGCGTGATCATGGGCACGCCCGCGTACATGGCGCCCGAGCAAGCCGACGGCACCGGCATCGACACGCGCACCGACGTGTACGGGCTCGGCGCCGTGCTCTTTACCGCGCTCTGCGGCCGGCCGCCGTTCGAAGCCGACACGCTGCAAGCCGTCGTGCTCGCCGTTCTCACGCAGGAAGCGCCGCTCATCCGCACGCGCAACGCCGTCGTGCCCGAGAACCTCGAGCTCGTCATTCAGCGCGCCATGTCGCGCAAGCGCGAAGAGCGCTACCAGACGATGACGGACCTCCGCCACGCGCTCGAGCCATTTTTGGCCGTCGATGAGCTCGAAATCGTCGACACCGGCCCCGGGCAGCACGCCGGCCAGCCGAGCTCGCGCTCGTTCCTCCAAGCCGAAGCGCGCGCCGTCAGCACGGCGCGCCCGCGGCTGCTGTTCTACGGCTCGCTCGCGCTCGTGCTGCTGATCGCGGGCATCTCGAGCACGCTCCCGGCGCTCGAGCTCGTCACCGGCAAGCTCACCTTCACCCGCGCCGAGGTCGCGCTCTTCCTCGTCGCGGTCGTCGGCACGCTCATCACGCCGACGCTGCTCGTGCTTCGCCGCATCCGGCGCACCATTTGGAGCAACCACGCGCGCGTCCTCTCGCTGCTCCATACGGTGCGCGGCGGCGTCATCGCCGGCGTCCTGAGCTACGGCTTCGCCACGATCGCGGTGCACTTCCTCGACGACGTCGTCGGCCGTCTCTTCACGGTCTCGCTGCTCGGCCACAGCGCCGGCCAAGCCTGGCCCGGCTGGAATCTCCTCTTCCTCGTGATCGCGCTCGTCACGGCGGGCGTCAGCGGCGCGCGCATCGGCATCGACCGCGCCGCTTCCGGCGTGATTCGCCACGTCACGCCCTTCCTCACGCTCGCCGGCACCGCCGTCTGCCTGTTCGTGCTCTACGCCGGCTTCCTCTGGCGCAGCCACTCGCCGCTCACTCCGTCTGCCAAGCGCGAGACGGCACGCGCCGCAGCGGGCGTCTCGAGCGCGCTTCCGTCCGCGAGCGCAGCGGCGACGCGCAACGACGCAGCGCCGCCCAGCGCCCTCCCGCCGCCCACAGCCACGCCGCCGAGCGCCGGCACCGCACGCGCTCCCACGGACGAGCTCGCGCGCGCCGTCGCCCTCGGCGTCGACGGGCTCCTCCCGCTCGCCGAGCACTACCCGACCGATCCTGCGGTCCTCAAGCCGCTCGTCATGGCGTTCGCGAGCCGCTCGACCGGCCTTGCCGACGCGATGACGGTCGCGACCCGCCTCTTCGACGCCGCGCCCGAGAGCACCGCCGACCCCGACCTCCGCTTCCTCGTGAAGAAAGGCGCCGGCACTGCCGGCCAAAGCCAAAAGATCGCGCTCGAAGCCATGACCGGCCACATGGGCAGCGCCGGCCCCGATCTCCTTTACGAAATGATGCTCAACGACGTGAAGACATCACCGCAAGCGCAGGCGCTCCTCGCCACGCGCGCCGTCCGCGAGCGCGCCTCACCCGCTCTCTCGATCGCCTACGACCTCCGCCGCACGACGACCTGCAGCGCCAAGCTTCCGCTCCTCACGCGCGCCGCCGAGCTCGGCGACGAGCGCAGCATCGCCATCCTCGCGCCGCTTGCCACCGGCAGCCGCAAAGGCTGCGGCAAGCGCAAGAAAGACCCCTGCCCCCCGCCGTGCGCCGAAGAAGCCAAGAAATTCAACGAAGCGATCTCGCGCATCGTGGCCCGCGGCGGCGCGGCGCGTCGCTAATCGACGGCTCTTGTTTTTTTGAGGCGGGCGCGGTCGCGCGCCGTAACGGCGCCGCGCATTGCCGTGCCACGACTCCCCGGTGGCGCGACCTAGTCGCCTGACCTCGCGAGCAGTGCCTCGAGCTTCTGCGCGGTCAATGTACGGCTTCGCTCCGAGGGTATCTTCGCCAGCCAGCGTGAGAGCTCTTTCCGACGAAAGCCGCGGGGCAACTCGAGCTCGGGCAGCCGCGTGAACAGGCGCGAGCGACCGCTCGACAGGTACGCGAAATCGAAGAGAGCCTTCTCGGCCGTCGCGAGCTTTGTGCCGCGCTCGCTCTCCTCGTAGCCACCGAAAAGCTCGGGGGCGACCCGGTGAATCGAGAAGGCCCCTATCTTCGTCTGGACCCGCGCCGTCCGCGCCAGCGACACCACGTAGATCACCTCGGGGATCTGCTCGATGAGGCCCCGTCGATGC
>DASUGE010000252.1:0-7809 GCA_036274215.1 Polyangiaceae bacterium
GAGGATGGTGGGACCGACCTTGACGCGGTCGCCGTTCGCGAGCTGCGCCGAGCCCTTCACCTGCTCTTCGTTCAGGAAGGTGCCGTTGGTCGAGCCGTCGTCGATGATGTGCCAGTTGCCGCCGCGTCGATCGAAGTGGCAATGACGGCGCGAGACGGAATCACCCTCGAGCACGATGGCGTTGTCGGCGCCGCGCCCGATGCGAATCGGCCCCTTGTCGAGCACGTAGCGTTTGCCGAGCAGGCCCTGCTCCGCAGCATAGATGACGACCACGCAGTCGTTCCCCGTCCCCTGTTCGGGAGGTGGCGCCTGGACCACCTGAGTGACGCGTGTTTTCTCGTCGTTCTCGCTCACCCGGACCCAGCTCTCTCCGCAGCTCTCCTCGCCGGTGGTGGCTGAGAGGGGGGCGCATTGTGGCGACTCATGGCGAACCCTTCAAGGTAGCAACGCCCTGAATTTACAGTCAAGTTGTAGTCTTTTATGCGGAGAGGTGGGTTCGAGTGAGTGAAGCGACGATCTCCCCCTCTTCAGGAAACAAAGCGGTCAGCACTTCGCGGGTCGGCATCTCGAAATCTTGGAAATCGAAGCCGGGCGCGACGGTGCAACCGCAGAGTGCGAAGCCGGGCTCCGCGAGGCGCGCAGCCTGGTACGCGTTCGCGACGACGACGTGTTGGGGGCGTTCGCCGCGCTCGAGTCGGGTACCGAGCCGCGTGACGCGGTGTCCGTCCCGGTCGTCGAGGGTGTGAAGCTCGAGCGGCGCACCGAGGTAGAGATGCCAGACCTCGTCCGAGCGCACGCGGTGGAACGCCGAGAAATCGTCGCCCGCAAGCAGGAAGTAGATCGACGTCGAAGCGCTGCGCGGCCCGCGTCCCGGGAGCTCGAACGGCAACGGCTCCGCGCGAAAGGTCTCGCGGAAGAAGCCGCCCTCCGGATGCGGAGCGAGCCCGAGCGCGCGAACGATCTCTTCGGCCGTCACAGCGGCACGTCGAGCCCCGCGAGACGCATGACGCGGAGCGCGTTGCCGGCCTTCACGGGCCCTTCGCGCAGGCGGTAGTCGAACGTCATCTGATCGTTCTCGACGGTCTCGCGGAAGTGCACGAGGCGCACGTGGCTCATGAGCTCGGGCGGCAGGCGGCAGAGCTCCTCGTCGTGCGTCGAAATCGCCCCCGCCGCTCCCCGCTGCAGAAGCTCCGCCAGGAGCCAGCGCGCGCCGAGCTGCCGCTCGCGCGAGTTCGTACCGTGCAGGACCTCGTCGAGGAGGAAGAGCACTTTGCCGCTCTGGGCCGTGGCATCGATGGCGGACTTGAGCTTCTTCACCTCGGCGTAGAAGTGACTCACGCCGCTGTCGAGGGAGTCGGAGACGCGCAGGCTCGTGCGGATCACGGCCGGCGCGAGCTCGAGCCGGCGCGCGCAGACGGGCGCACCCGCTTGGGCGAGCACGGCGGCGAGACCCATCGAGCGCAGCATCGTGCTCTTGCCGGACATGTTCGAGCCGGTGACGAGCAGCGCGCTGCCGGCCGTTTCGAGCACGACGTCGTTCGTGACGCGCCGCTCGCGCGCGATCAGCGGGTGGCCGAGCGCTTCGGCGTGGAAGGGCGGCGCGTCGTCCTTCACGACCGGAAAGCAGAAATCGGGCTCGTCGTGCCGAAACCCCGCGAGCGACGAGAGCGCTTCGAACTCGCCGATCACCTGGAACCAGCCTTCGAGACTCGAGCCCGCGCGCTTGCGCCAGTGCTCGAGCGCGATCGTGCAGTGCACGTCCCAGAGCGTGAGCAGGTTCACGATCGGATAGACGAGGCCGTTATAGCGAAGGTCGTACCAGCCGAGGATGCGATCGAGCTCGGCCATCACGCGCGACGGCTTGCGTCCGGTGTTTTCGAGACGGGCTTTTTGCTCGCGCAGGAGCTCGGCGTCGAGCGTGAGGCCTTCGATGAGCTCGAGCATCGGCGCGTAGGTGCGGAACGCCCCGTGCGAGGCCGAGCAGGCCGCGAACGCATGACCGCAGGCGGCGCTCGAGCGCGCGAGCAAGGCCGCTTGCACGACGAGCGCGCCGAGGAAGACGAACGGCGTGATGCCGCGCGACCAGATGACGGCGCCCGCGAGCGTGACGAGTGGCAGCACGCGCGCGCCGAGCACGACGAGGCCGTCGGAGAGCACGCCCGTCGTCTCGAGCGCCCATTTGAAGAGCGTTTCGGGCTCGGGCGGCGGACGCCGCACGGTCTCGCCCTTGCGCTCGTCCGTGACGAGCGAGAAGCCGTGCGATTCGAAGCGCTGCCGTAGATCGAGCTCGCCGGCGAGCGCCTGCACGGCGGCCTGACGCCGCGCGATCTCGGCGGGCGGGGCCGGGACGCGGAGCACCCGCGCGAGCGCGTCCTCGCCGAAGCGGGTGTGCGCGACGCTCAGGCGCTGGAAGAGCGAGCCGGGGCCGAACAGATCGAGGTCGTCGGCGTAGGGGTGGTCGGCGCCGGAGAAGCGGCGTCCGTCGCTCGCGAGCTTCTTGAACTGCTCGGTGCCGCGGAGGAGCGCGTCGCTCGAGACGGCGGCTTCACGCTGCGCGGCGCTCTCGCGGTCGAGGACGCGCGCGTGCCACACGACGAGCGCCGCGAAAGCGACGAGCCCGAGCACGGTCACCGCTGCGGAGGCGAGGGCGGCTTTGCCGAGCAAGAGCGAGAGGCCGCCACCGGCAGCAGCGATGAAGGAGAGGCCGCGAAAGTTCGAGACGCTGCGCGACAGGCTCGACCAGCGTTCGGCGTCCTGGCGAGCTCGTTCGAGCCGCCCCTCGTACAGCGCGCGGAGCTCGGGGGGCGTCACGGGCGTGATTGTGGAGGGCGAGGGGACGCGCGTCGAGGTGTTAGGGGCGAGCCGTGAACTTCACGAGCACGGTGGCGCCGACGAGCGGCTCGTTCGGGACGCCGACGTGGCGGCGGTCGACGACCTCGGAAACGCAGCGTGCTGCCTCGGCGCTCACGTTCACGCGCTTTTGGACGCTGACGCCTTCCGCCACGCCCTTGGAGCGCACGAGGAAACGCACGTGCACCTCGCCGCTTTCGCCGCGCAGGCCGCCGTTGTCGTCGAGGCACTTCAGGTACCGGTCCTTCGGCTGGCCGAGCTTGCCGAGGGGGAGCTCGCCATGATCGGCGGTGACGGGTCCGATCGTCACGTCGTAGCGGCCGGGCTTGGCGGCTAGGTCGGGCGCGAGGGCGGTCGTCGTTGCGGGCGCGGCCGAGGGCGCGGTGGTGGATGGCGCAACGGGCGCGGGCGCGGCCGCGGGTGCGACGGGCAGAGCGTTCGCGACGGGCGCGAGCGCCGCCGCTTCTTGCTCGCTCAGGCAGCGCACGATCGTGCCCTTGCCGTTGGCGAGCCGCCCCCAAAGGCAGGCGGGATCATAGGGGTAGCGCCGCACGAGGTTTTCGACCGATTCGCTGAGCGCCGCTGCCGCGACGAGCCCGAGCGCGGTGAAGCCGAGCGCCGAGACGAGGAAGCGTTGGCTGGATCGCTGCATGGGGCGGATCCATATCTCCGATTGGCGAAGAGGGCGAAAATTCGAGTCTCCGCGGTCGGAACGGCTCGGGCTTTCGGTTGCTAGGGCAGGGCGTGGATGGTAATTCGAGCCGTATGTCTTCGCAGGCTTGGCGCTGGCTTTTTGTCGGGGGCATCAGCGCGGGTGTCGCAGCGGCCGTGGGCTGCTCCTCCGGTGAGGACCCGCCCGCCAAGAACACGGGAAGCGGCGGCAGCGGCGCGACGGGCGGCAGCGCGATGGGCGGCAGCGCTGGAACTGGTGCCGCGGGCAAAGCCGGCTCGGCCACGACGGGCGGAACGGGCGGCTCGACGGGCGGTGGCGCTGGCGCTGGCACGGGCGGCATGTCCGGCACGAGCACGATGGGCGGCAGCGGTGGCACTCCGTCAACGGGTGGAGCGCCGATGGGCGGCATGGGCGGCAGCACGGCAGGGATGGGTGGTTCGGCGGGTAGCGCCGGAACGGCGACGGGCGGGATGGCAGGAGCTTCGGGAAGCGGCGGGGCCGCGGCAGGAAATGGAGGCGGCGGAATGCCAGCAACGCTGGTCACGCCCATCGATCGCAGTGCGACGAGCTACGTGCTCGAGTTTGGCGACACTTACTTCGAGGTGAACCCGATGTACGGGGGGCGCGTCATCAACGTGCACCTCAAGGGCGGGCAAAACCTGCTGGGCGCGGGCAAGGACGCCGACAACATGGGCTCGACGTTCTGGCCGAGCCCCCAGTCGGCCTGGACGTGGCCGCCCACCGACTCGGCGAGCATCACGAACATCAACGACAAGCCGTACACACCGAGCAAAGACGACACGTCGATGACGCTCGTCGGCATGGCGGCGAGCTCGCTCGGCATCAGCGTCACGAAGAAGTTCGCGGCCGATCTCGCCAAGGAAGCGATCGTTGCGACCTACACCATGATCGGCAGCGGCAAGATGGCGGCGCCGTGGGAGATCACCCGCTTCAAGCAGGCGGGCGTCACCTTCTACCCGACCGGCTCGGACACGCCGAAGGGTAACGACACCATGGATCCGCCCGCGTTCACGATGGGCGCCGGGTGCACCTGGGTCGCCTCGCCGGGGACGTTCGCGTCGGACTCCGCCAAGGATCAGAAGCTCTTCGCGGACGGCAAGGACGGCTGGCTCGCGCACGCCGAGGACGACTGGGTCATCGTCAAGAAGTTCACGGACATGAACGGCATGGCGGCCACGGGCGAGTCCGAGATCCAGGTCTACATGAACAACCCGGGCAACATGGGCAACCCGACGCCGTACATGGAAGTCGAGCAGCAGGGCGCCTACGGCCCCGTCGGCACCTGGACCGTCACCTGGTTCGTGCGCAAGCTGCCGTCCGGTGTGACCGCCATGGCGGGCAGCCAAGCGCTCGTCGACTTCGTGAAGTCTCTCGTCCAGTGAGCCCCTTCTCGTGACGGTCCCCGCCGTCCAGACCAATCCGGCCGACGTCGTGCTCACGTTCCTCGAGAGCGTGGGGCGACGCTCCGAGGCCGAGCTCTACCTGAAGCTCTTCCGTCAGCTTCCGAAGGAGAGCTTCGCGCTGATCGCACCTGGCGCGCAGGTTTTGCGCGACGGCACGGGCGCGCTCGTCGAGCAGATCCGCTTCCTCGCCGATCTCGATCTCTTCACGCCGATCGTCGTCGGGCTGTACGACTTCGGCTCGGGGGTGCCGGCGGCGGAGCGGGTGGCGCGGCGCGTGGCCGCCGCGGGGCTCGTGCCGTACGTGCATCGCATGGACGAGCCCGAGCTCGGGCAGAAGCTCCGCGAGGAGCTGCGCGCGGAGCGCGTGCCGATCGTGCATTTCCCGGTCGTCGAGGGCGATACGATCGACGCCCGTACCGTGCAGCTCGGCCAGCTGGCGCGCGACCTCGACACGCGGAAAATCGTGCTGCTCCGGCGGCGCGGCGGCCTCGCGCCGCGCGGCGATCGGCCTCTCGAGCTCGGTCCCGGCCACCTGATGCCGAGCGTGGGCGGCTGGATCTCGGTCGTGAACCTGCGCACCGATCGCGCCGGGCTCCAGGCTTCCAAGCGGCTGCCCAAGCGCGACGGGGAGCTCCTCGACTGCGCCGCGCGCTTGATCGAGATCGTCGAGCCGAGCCCGCTGCTCGTGAGCGTGGCCTCGCCGCTGAACTTGATGAAAGAGCTCTTCACCGTGAAGGGCGCCGGTACGCTCGTCAAGCGCGGTACGCCCATCGTCCGGCACGAATCCTTCGCGACGGTCGACGTTCCGCGGCTCCGCGCGCTCGTCGAAGCGAGCTTCGGCAGGGCGCTCGTGCCCGATTTCTTCGAGCAGCCAATCCTCGCCGCGTACGTGGACGAGCAGTATCGCGGCGCCGCGATCTTCCATCCGGGCGACGCCGGTGCCTACTTGAGCAAGTTCTCGGTCGAGCCGCAGGCTCAAGGCGAGGGCATGGGCTTCGACCTCTGGTCGGCGTTCAGCCGGGATTTTCAGCATTTTTTCTGGCGCACGCGCCACGACAACCCCGCGCTCGGCTGGTACCTCGGCGTCGCGGACGGCATGGCACGCCGGCCGCTCTGGCACGTCCTCTGGCGCGGTCTCGAGCCGGAGCGCATCCCGGCCGCCATCGCCGAAGCCGAAGCGAAATCCGCCGACTTCGTTTAGTCTGCGCGAAGTCGGAACGGGCGAAACGCGAATGTTCTACTTCTTTCTCGTCGTGGTGGGGATCCTCGGCATCGGCATTTACGTGCTCTTCATCTTCAACCTGGTGCCCGGGGTGAAGGAGGAGCGCATGGGGGTGCTCGAGGCGCTGCCGGACGACGTGGGCAAGTGGCGGGCGGAGGAGAGCTCCGCGGCGAGCCGTGCGGCGACGGCCGAAGGCCTCGTGCGCGAGACGCGCCACTACTTCTACGAGTCGACGGGCAAGCTCGTGCAGCAGGTGCGCTACAAGCACAAGGATACGGGGGAGATTGTGCGGGTCGAGCCGGAAGAGCCGGTGAAGCGGCGGCGTTTACGCGTCTGACGCTCGCGGTAGGGCTTTCAGAAACGGTAGCGAAGGTCGAAGCGCATCGGCGACGCCGTGATCGTCAGCGCGCGGGGGCGCACCTGCTCGATGTACGAGGGGACGAGGTTCGGCGTGAGCGCCGTGAGCGTCGCGGACAAGCCGACCAGGCCCCCGATGATGGCGGCAGCGGTGGCTTCGCTGTTCGTGTGGTGGCCGTCGATGGCGGGAATGAGCGCCATACCCGCTCCAATGCCGAGCGGTGCGGCCATCACGCCCTCCCGAATCGGAACGTCGGTATCCAAGAACGCTTGCTCGGTGATTCGAAACTCACGTTCGTCGAGGCATGGCTGCGACAAGGCGTTCTTGCGAGCACGAAGGGTCGAGGTGCGCGTCTTCCTGGCGAGGGAGTTGATGCTCTGGAGCAGCGCGACGGTGAAGTAGGCGCCCGCGGCGCTTGCCGTGCTCAGCCGGGGAATGCTGCCGGGATCCTCCGCGACGGCGAAGCCGAGGTAGGTGACGCCCGTTCCGTAAGTCGTGAGCGCCTCGACTTCGTCGGCGCGCGTGTCGCGCTCGGCGAGCCATGAGAGGCCGAAAGCCGCGATGGCGGCGCTGTAGCCGGCGACATAGGCGACGCCCAAGGGCCGATCGTGGCTCCAAACGGCGGCGCCTACCCCGACGCCGATGCCGTCGAAGATGATGCTGCCGTAGCCGAAGTCCTCCGCAGCCTGACGGCGGCGGATCGATTCACGGACGTAGGCACGCAGGATGGTTTGGCGAAGGGCCTGAGCTTTGGCGCGCTGCTCCCACGCGGCGTCGACGACGGGCGGCGAGGGGGCGGAGGACGGAGCCGGGACGGCTTCGGGAGCGGGCGCGGGCGCGGAAGCCGGGGCGGACGGCGGACCGGGAGCAGGGGGCTGCGGCGGGGCGGATGCGGGGGCGGGCTCCGGTTCGACGGGAAACGCGGCGGTGGGGGGAGCGGCGTGGGCGCGACGCGCGGCGAACAGCGTCGACGCGCAGGCGATCGCTGTGAGTCCAATGCTCCCCGGCCGAACCATCGCGCGAGACTACCACGCTCGGCGCCGACCGCGCGTTGGCGTCAGCGCCGCCGGAGCACCCAGAGCGTCGTCGATTCCGGCTCTTCGCGCGGCGGCTTTTCCGAGCCCGTACGCTCGAGGGAGGCGGGGTGGTGCGAGCCGCGGTCGAGCTCGACGATGCGGCGACACCCGGCTGCGCGTAGGCCGACGGCGAGGGGGTCGCTGCTGTCGTGGCGCAGCGTGGCGACGACGACTCGGCCATCTTCCGTGACGCCGAGCGCGGCGCG
>DASUGE010000253.1:0-10496 GCA_036274215.1 Polyangiaceae bacterium
GCGCTGCTCGTGCGCGTAGATGTCGGGACTGCCGAGCAGGCGTGACGCGAGGGCCGGCACGGAGCCTTCGTCGCCCTTCACGAGCCGGCGCACGTCGTCGCGAAATCGGCCGTTCCACTCCTGCCACGTGTCGCCGATGAACGAGCCCACCTGGTAGAGGCCGGCCGCGTCCCATGCTTCCGCGATCAGCTTGGTGCCGGCGAGCAGCGGATCGGACTCGATGTCCCAGAGCACGGGCGGGTTCGGCAGCGGGTTGCCGTTCTCGTCGCGCGTCAGAACCGACGCGAGATCGAAGCGGAAGCCGTCGACGTGCATCTCCCTGACCCAATAGCGCAAGGCGTCCTGGATCAGACGGCGCACGACGGATTGATTCGCGTTCAGCGTGTTGCCGCACCCCGTGTAGTCGCGGTACCGCGAACGGTCCTGCTCGAGGATGTAGTACGTCGTGTTCGCGAGCCCGCGAAAGGAGAACGTCGGGCCTTCGTGACTGCCCTCGCTCGTGTGGTTGAAGACCACGTCGAGGAACACTTCGATGCCGGCCCGGTGGAGCGCCTTGACCATGTCGCGGAACTCGTCGAGCACGGCGAGCGGGTCCGAGCGCGAGCCGTAGGCGTGGTGCGGGGCGAAGAACGAAACCGGCTGATAACCCCAGTAGTTGACGCGACCGGCGGGAGCGTCCTGCGGGTCGAACTGAAATACCGGGAGCAGCTCCACCGCCGTGATCCCGAGCGTCTTGAGGTAGGGCACCTTCTCGATTAGCCCCGCGTAGGTGCCGCGCTTGCCCGCGGCGACGCCCGAGCTCGGGTGCGCCGTGAATCCCTTCACGTGGAGCTCGTAGATGGTCGTCTCCTGGAACGGCCGGCGCAGGGGCTGGTCACCTTCCCAGTCGTAGCCTTCGGGGCGTGCCACGACGCTTTTCATCGCGAACGCCGCGTTGTCGCCCGGGCGCCGGCCTGCGCTTCGCTCGAAGCGCGCGGGCACGGCGACCGCCGTTCCGTAGGGATCGAGCAGGATCTTCTCGCGATCGAAGCGCAACCCGCGCTGCGGCGCGAACGGTCCGTGCGCGCGATAGGCATAGACCTGACCGGGGCCGATCCCGTAAACGAGCGCGTGCCAGTAGTGATTGGTACGATGCCGCTCGGGCGTGAGCGGAATGACCAGTGAAGGCACGGCAGCGTCCCCATCGGGGAACAGGAGCAGCTCGATGAGCGTCGCGTCCGGCGAGTACACGCTGAAGTTGACTGCGTGACCTCGAACCGTGGCGCCGAGCGGTGCGCTCGAGCCCTTCCCCACCTTGGCGGCGTTCATCGATGACCCGCGCTTGCTTCCATTCGGGAGGCGACACCATACTGCAGCTTCCGCACCAAGGTCATCCGCATCGACGAGGACGGCGCCCCCGCGCTCGATCCGGATGCGCCGAGCCCGTGCGGCGAGCACGGTGTCGTCGTGCCGTGTGCAACGGTCGGGACTAGCGCGGCTCCGGCGGCACCACGACCGGGTTGACGTACTCGACGTTCATGCCAGCGGGGTACCCGTACGAAACGCTGGTCGTCTGCGCCGCCGTGGCCGATGAGCCCCAGCCCCAGACCCAAAGACCGAAAGGATTGTCGCTTTCCATCACGTGGCGCCCCGTGGAGCAGCCTCCGACACTCTCGAAGTTCTTGCGAACCAGATCCGTGCGGGTCCACTCGTACTCGCCGAGCGCCGTCCAACCGCCGAGCGGGCCGCCGCAATCGAGCGTCACGTCGGCGAAGCGACCGTCGACCTTCCTGCGCACGACGACCAGGTTCGTCTCCGGGTAGGTCGGATCCGTGAAGAACACGTAGCGCGAGAGATATTGCTCGGGCGGCACGCTCAACACCGAATCGGGATCGCCGGCGTTGTCCGGCACCGACTCGTAGTTCACGCCGAGCATGTGCGCGAACAGCAAGAAAGGGTGAGCTTCGTCTTGGCTCTTCACGACGAATGCGTCGCGCGTCGTGAAGAGCGCGACTTCACCGAGCTCGAGGCTCTTCGGCCCGCCCACGTCCGACGACCACGTGAGGGTGGTGCCGTCCGCCGCCCCGATCACGCGCCAGGTCGCGGGCTCTTTGCCGCGGGGGCGGTGCATGACGCCCACGTACTCGCTGCCGAGCGCGCGGATCAGCGGAACCATCTGCTCGCCGTGGTCGCAGGCAAGAACGCCGTCGGGGATGTACATGCACTGATGGCCCGCCATCAGCCCCACCGGCCGATCCGACGCGAGCACGCTGCCCGTGAGGTCTTCCTGTGAGATTTGAGCCTGTTCGCCTTTCCCGAGGACGATGTCGAACGGGACGTTGGCGTTGCTCGCGGGAACGCCTTTGCCCCCCGTGACCGCCCGCGTGGGCACGATCGTGACGCGTGTTCCGTCCGCCTGTGCGATCACGTTCAGCGAGGGCAGCATGCCGCCGTCACCGAACGCGCTCGCGATCACGTAGTTCGTGTCCCAAGCGCTCGTGGGTAGAAGCAGCGAAGCACCGGTGACGCTCGTGCCGGCACCGCCGTACGGATTCATTTGATAGGCGACGACGGGAACGTCGGTCGTAATGCGAAACGAGCGCCCGAGACCCGTGCCCGTGAAGAACACGCCTTCGGGTAGGGCGGAGGCGACGGGGCACGCGACCGCCGGAAACTGAACCTCGCCGCTTGGTCCGGACAAGAACAGAATCGCCACCTCGTCGGGCGCGATTCCGCGCGCGGGCTCGTAGGGGCGATAGCCGAGCGCCGTGCCGAAGCCCTCCGGGATGCGGGTGAACGCCGCCACATCGAGCGTCGACGCCCCATACCCGACCGTGAGATGGGCGGGCGCGTTCGACGTGTTCGCGACGAATACGGCAAAGCACCCCTCGCCGATCATGCTGTCCATCATCGTCGCGTAGTACTCGCATCCGATCGATTGCTTGGTGCGCGCCGCCGCCTCGCACCCGTCCTCGACCGGCACGCCGGCATCGAGGTCGACGAAAATGCCGCCCGTCCCCGCGACGCTCCCGCCGCCACCTCCCAGGCCGCCGCCCGAAAAGCCGCCGCCGCCGGCCGCGCCGACGCCACCCGCGCTCGCACCCCCACCCGCTGTGCCGCCCCCCGGCGCCCCGGCCGTCGCACTCGAGTCCGACGGCTTCTTGCTGGCGGGCGCACACGCCGAGAGCAGCACCATCCCGGCGACGACCCACCGTGCCAACCGCATGGTGCATTATACCGGAAGAACGCGCGCATGCTCCGGATGCTCATCAGCCGTGCGCTCGTCGTGCTCGCGATGCTCGCTTTTCCGGGCCTAGCACGCGCGAGCGACAGCGATCCCGACGGCACGAGCACCTCCGGCGACGCGTGCCCGGCGCGCCTCCTCAACGAAATGGCCGTCGCCGCCACGGTCGACGCCGGCAAGCCCGCCCCGAAGGCGCTCTGGGACCGGCGCTTTGCTGAGGAAGGGAGCATCTGGCCCGAGCGCGACAGGTTCACGTCGTTCGGCGTTCTCTCGCTCGATCTCGGTGCGGCGCGGCACGCCACGAGCATCGTGATCCAAACCGACGCCGACTCCCCGTTCAGCTTGGGCTTCTCGGAGGACGGCAAGGCCTGGACGACGCTCGCCGCACCCGCGCTGCCCGACAAGACCGGCATGGTTTCGCGCAGCCTGCCGGCTCCGCCGAGCGCGTTTCGCTACGTGACCCTGCGCGCGACGGGACCGTCCGGCCGCATCGCCTGCGCCGAAATCCAGCTGCTCTGCGGGGCCGAGCTCCTGCGCGCCGAGCCCGACGCGCAGACAGCGAAGCTCGAGGAAGAACAGGCGGGCATCGACGCCGAAACGGCCCTCGACGCGCAGAAGCTCGACCATTCCATGCTCGTGAGCCTGTGCCTCGCGGTGACGCTGCTGCTCCTCGCGCTCCGGCAAAAGGCGCTGCGCTCGACGCGAGGCCTCACGGTGTGGCTGCTCGCTCTCGCGCTGACCGCAGTCTTCGCTTTCGGCGCGTACCTGAAGCTCGGCCCCTACGGCGTTCCACCGCACCGTCACGAGCTCTTCCACTACGAGCTCGGCGCCAAATACTTCACGGAGCTCGGCTACGACGGCCTGTACGATTGCGCCGTCGCCGCCGAATTCGAGGCGGGCTTCGCGGATCGGGCGCTCGCGTCGACGTATCGGGACCTCCGAACCAATGCGCTGATACCAGTCACTGCCGGGCTCAGCCGGGCCGAAGCCTGCCGGGCGCGCTTCTCACCCGCGCGCTTCCGGGAGTTCCGGTCCGACCTTGGCTACTTCGCGCGCTCGCTCGGCGCCCGCGGGTTCCACGAGGCTTTGTGGGATCATGGGTTCAACCCCTCGCCGCTCTGGACGAGCGTCGGGAGCGCCGCGCAGAAGCTCTTCGGCGGGCGGAGCCTAGCGAACGCGCCCGCCTCCGCATTTCATGCGCATCCAATGCTGCCGCTCTTGGACATCGCGCTCCTGCTCGGGACGCTCGTCGTGGTCGGCCTGGGGTTCGGCTTCGAGCAGGCCTGTCTCATCGCCGTCGCGCTCGCTTGCAATACGCTCGCGGACCCGACCTGGACGCGCGGCGCCTTCTTGCGCTTTTTGTGGCTGTTCTCGCTCGTCGCCGGCCTCACGGCGTTGAAGAAGGAGCGTCCCGCCCAAGGCGCGTTCTGGTTGGTCATCTCCGCCGGATTTCGCGCGTTCCCCGCGGTCGCGCTCGTGCCGATCGCCGCGTACGGCGTGTTCCGCTACGCCCGAGCCCGAACGATTCCGGAGCCGTTCACCCGCGCCGCGCTCGGAGCCGCCCTGGGCGTCGCGGTCATTCTTGCACTCATTGCGGTCGGACCTGGGCTCTCGAGCTGGGGGAGCTTCTTCGAGCACACGTGGCTTCACGCCCAAAGCATCAGTCAGAACAACGTCGGCTGGCGGAGCGCCCTCTCGTACCGGCCCTCCACGCGCGCCAGCGTGCTCTTCGATCGCAACGCGCTCGATCCATTTCTGGAGGTGATTCGAGCACGCCGGGAGAATCTGCGCTCGCTCTTGCCGGTGTACTGGGCCGGCATGCTCGGCGCGGTCGCGCTGCTCGGATGGCGCTCGCTCCGTCCACCTCGGGGCGAGAAGGTGCGGGCACCGTCGCTGCTCGAGCTCGCGCTCGGCGGGCTCCTGCTGCTCGGCGTCGTCGTGGATCTGTCCTCGTACTATTTCGCCGTGCTCGCCGTGTTCGCGCTGCGCTCGGGCCGTGGCGTCCACGGGCCGGCACCCGTCTTCGGACTGCTCTTCGCGCTGTCGCTCGTGCCGCACCTCGGCACGATGGACGACACGAGCTTCGCCCTCGCGAGCGTCCTCCTCGCCGGCTGGCTGTTCTGGCAGCTCTGGTGCTTTCGCACGTCCACGGAAGCGCCCGCGAGCGAGCCTTCGCCGCTCGCGCGAGCCTTCGCTTTGGACGAATCCACGAAAACCCGCCCGTGGCTACCGGACGTCCTGATCGGGCGATTCCGCGCGCAGCACGTCGTGCTCGCGCTCGTGGCGCTCCTCGCGCTCGTGGCCTTCGGGCGGGCTGCGCTCGGCGCCTGGACCTGCGACGACGCCTACATCTCGTTTCGCTACGCTCGCCATCTCGTCGAAGGGAAAGGCCTCGTCTACAACGCGGGCGAGCACGTCGAAGGCTTCACGAATCTGCTCTTCACGCTGCTGATTGCCGCCGGGCTCGTGGCTTCCGCGAGCGCCGTCGCGACCGCGCTTGCCGTGGGGCTGGTCGCGTATCTCGGCGTTGCCCTCACGCTCGTCGTCTGGAGCTTCACGGCCCGCAAACCGGGCCGCATCTGGCTGCCGATCGCGGCCATCGTCTGGCTCATCGAGGACGATCTGCTGACGTGGGCCACCGGAGGGCTAGAGACGAGCCTGTTCACGTTCCTTGCGCTTCCGGGAGTCATGCTCGTCCTACGCGCGCACGGCCGCGGGAGTCGCCTGCTCGCGGCGGGAGCCCTGCTCGGTCTAGCGTGTGCGACTCGACCCGACGGGATCCTCTTCGCGGCCGTTGCGGGCCTCGCCTGCGCCGGCCTCGCTTGGAGCCGGTCGCGGGCGCTGGCGGCGACTGCCCGTGAGTGCGCCTGCTTCGCTCTACCTCTCGCGAGCCTTGGCGCGGCGCTCGTTGCGTTCAAGCTTTCGTACTACGGGAGCCTGCTGCCGGCGCCGTACTACGCCAAGTCGGCGCTCGACGCTCACTACTCGCAAGGCGTGCTGTACGTCGGCCTGTACTTCTTCAAGCACTGGCCGCTGACGCTCTGCCTCGTCGCGCTCCCGGCCCTGCTCGTTCGCGCGCGCTTCGTCACGGCGTCGCGCACTCACGCGGAGCTGCTGGTCTTTTCCGCCGCCGCGGGTCTGTTCCTCGTCTACGTCATGCACTCGGCCGGCGACTTCATGTTCGCGCGGCGCGTCGTCCCGGCCATTCCCTTCGCGCTCCTCGCCGTCGAGCTCATGCTGGAAGAGCTCGGGGGGCTCGGCGCGACGCTCGTTGCGGCGGCTCTGGCGGCGCTGAGCTTCGCGCCCCGCGAGCTCTACCCGGAGCACCTGCCGCTCCGGATCCACGGCGTCGCGAACGAGCGCGAGTTCTACCCACCGGAGACGATGGCGTTGCGCCGGCAGCAGGGCGAAATCGCCCGCGCCGCGCTCGGCGACGTCCCCGTGAAGGCGGCGTTCGCCGGGGGGATGTGTGTCTTCGCCTACTACAGCGAGCTCCCCTACCTGGTCGAACCGAACGGGCTCACCAATTTGGAGCTCGCCAAGGCCCCCCTGAAGGAGCGCGGCCCCATCGTCGGCCACGAGAAGGCCGTGACACGCGACACCCTGCGGCAGATGGGCCTCGAGCTGCTCTTTCAAAAGACGGAGGTTCCGCGCGGGCCGCCTGCCTACGACCAGGTCTTCTTCGGCAATCTCCTCGTGGCGGAGATCCTCCGCTACGACCGCCGAGTCATGAACGCGCTTGCAAAAATGCCCTCCGTTCGCTTCAAACCCATCGAGGTGACCCTCGACGAAGCCGGGGCAGAGCTACGCACCGAGCCTTGCCCCGAAGCGCGCCGGACGCTCGCTACCCTGCAAACTTTTTACCTCGACAGGGATCCCGCTGCGCTCGGCCGCATGCAGGCGTTCGTGGGCGCGCGCTGCGGAACGCCGTGAAGGAGTCCCGGTCCGTCGCGCACCATGGTACGAAGAAGCCGGCGGGGACGGAGACCGCGGGGTCCTCCCTCGCCCGCTGCGAGAGACGACTTGTTCCGCGAAGCGTACCGTTCCGTGTGGAGAGTCCGCGGCCCCAACGCCGGGCTGCGCGGCTTGTCGCTCCTGTCGACCGGGCTCGAGCGAGCCAAGACTCGCGTCGACGACCTCGCCGTTCGCATCCGCCGAACCCGTAACCGTCACGTGCTCGCTGCGATGTACGCCGCGGTGGGCGGCACCCCTCCCCTCCGTTGCAATCCGGACGCCTCGACGGCGGTGCACACCGTGACCTCGCACCACCACCTCCGCATGTACCTCACGGCGCTCAAGTCGCTGCTTCGCTATTACGACGACGTAGCGGTCGTGGTGCACGACGACGGCAGCCTCGACGCGGCCGACGTGGCGCTCCTCACGACCCACGTGGCGGGCCTGCGCGTCATTCCGCGCGACAGCGCCGATCGCGAGATGGACCGCATTTTGGCGCGTTATCCGCGCTGTCGCCGGCTCCGCGAGCGCGTCGTCAACTCCTTCGAGCTCTTCGACAACATGCTGCTCGCCCCCGCGGCGCGCGTCGTGAACCTGAACTCCGACGTCCTGTTCCTGCGCGAGCCCTTGGCCGTGCTCGAGTGGCTCGCGGGCGGCGACGCCTCGATCGCCGGCGTCTACGAAGCGGAGCCGGCGGGCCAGGCGGCGCTCCTCGAACGGCGAGGCAGTGGGTTCCCCGCGCACGTCACGACGGCGCTCGCTTGCTTCTACCCGGACACCTGCGACCTCGACCTGGTCGAGAGCGTGCTCGCCGAGACGACGCTCGATTGGTTCACCGCGCAGAACCTCTACCCGCTGCTCTACGAGCGGCAGGCAGCCACGCACCCCGCGCGCTTCTTCGACCGGGAGTCGTACCAGGCGTCGGGCCTGTTCACGGAGGGCGCGATCTTCAGGCACTACTGGACGAGCACCGGCAAGTTCACCGACGTTCAACGGCGCGACAGCGCGCGAGTGCTCGAAACCCTCGGCGCGCCGAGCGCATGGCGGAAGGGAGACCAAAAAGCGTGCGCATTCTGATCACGGGCGGGCGCGGCACGATTGGCCTCGTGCTCACGGATTTTTTGCGTCGCGCCGGGCACGACGTCTGGACCTGCGACCTCGTTCACCACCACGACGCACGCCACGTGCGCTGCGACGTGGCGGAGCAGCGGCAGCTCGCGCGGCTCTTCGACGGCGAGCGGTTCGACCTCGTCTATCACCTCGCCGCGGAGTACGGCCGCTGGAACGGCGAGGAATACTACGAGGATCTGTGGCGGACGAACGTGATCGGGACGAAGCACCTCGTGCGCCTGCAGGAGCGGCTGCGCTTCCGGCTCGTGTTCGCGAGCACGTCGGAGGTGTACGGCGACGCCGACGAGCCGATGAGCGAGGACTTGCCCGACCGCCGCGAGATCCGCCAGCTCAACGATTACGCGCTCAGCAAGTGGGTCAACGAGCAGCAGCTCTTGAACTCGACCGCCATGTTCGGGACCGAGACGGTGCGCGTCCGGCTCTTCAACACCTACGGCCCGGGCGAGTACTTCACGCCGTTCCGCAGCGCCGTCTGCCGCTTCGCGTATTCAGCGCTCCTCGACCTCCCGTACACGGTGTACCTCGAGCACCGCCGCACCTCGATTTTCATCAGCGACGCCGTGCGAACGCTCGCCGCGCTCACGGAGCGGTTCGTGCCGGGCGAGGTGTACAATATCGGCGGAACGGAGAGCCACGACATGAAACAGGTGTCGGACACGATCCTGCGGCGACTCGGCAAGCCCGATTCGCGCGTCACCTACGCGCCGGCCGAGCCTTTCACGACGAAGAACAAGCGCCTCGACACCACGAAAGCCGCACGGGTCCTCGGCCATGCGCCCGCCGTGTCGCTCGAAATGGGGCTCGCCCGCACGCTCGATTGGATGCGCGCCGTCTACGTCGCGAAGGCGCCCGCGGATCCGCTCGCATACCTGGAGTTTCCCGCGTGAACGTGCTCGCCGTCGGCGCCCACCACGACGACATCGAGCTCGGCTGCGGGGGTACCCTCGCGCGGCTCGCACGCGAAGGACACCGCACCTTCGGCCTCACGTTGACGAACTCCGAGACGCACTACGACCTTCGTGGCATCCACCGCACGAGCGAGCAAGCGCGCTCCGAGGCCAAGCAGGCGGCGGCCGTGCTCGGCCTCACGCTCGTCGAGCTCGAAGGCTGCGGCAAGGACAACGGCACGCTCGCGTACGACGTCGAGCTCATGCGGCGCCTCGAGCGCTTCATCGAGCACGAGCGCATCTCGCTCGTCTTTTCGCACTGGAGCCGCGACCTCAACACCGACCACGAGGCAGCGGCAAAAATGACGACCGTCGCCGCGCGGCACGTGCCCTCGGTGCTGATGTACCGCAGCAACTGGTACCAGCCCGCGGAGCCCTTCGACGGAAAATTCTACGTCGATGTGTCGGACGTGATCGAGCTCAAGCGGCGCAGTCTCGAATGCTATGCGAGCGAGCTCGAGAATCGCTCGAGCGCCTGGCTCGATTCGTTCTTCGACAGCCATCGCGCCGCGGGCTTCGGCCATGGCACGAAGTACGCCGAGGTTTTCGAGCCGGTGCGCTACGAGCTCTTTCCACGCGCGGAGCACGGCTGAGGGGGACGGCATGCTGACTCGAACGACCCGAGCAGCGACGACGGGCGCGCGAGCGCTCCGGAACCTGTCCCAGCACCTCCTGCTCGCCTCTCCGCCGCGCGTTCGCCGCGCGCTCGGACCGCGTTTCTTCGACGAGGTCACGCCCAAGTTCCTCTGGCTCGAAGCGACCTCCGCCTGCGGCAATCGCTGCAAATTCTGCAGCATCGGCCGCAACGTGCCTCAGAGCCGCCCGCTTGCGCCCGCCGAGCTCGAGACGGCGCTCCGCGACCCGCTCTTCCGCCGCCTGCGCATCGTCGTGGTTTCGGGCGGCGAGCCCACGCTGCGCCCCGACCTCGATGCGATCCTGACCAGCGTGCACCGCGCGGTCCCCGCCGCGCGCATCGTGCTCAGCACCAGCGCCCCCTTGCCGGAGCGGGTCGTCCCCGCGGTCGAAGCGGCCCTGCGCGCAGGCGTTCGTCTCGAGGTGGGCGTCTCGGTCGACGGCCTCGGCCCGAAGCACGACGCGATGCGCGGGGTGCCGGGACTTTTCGACAGCGTCGATCGCACGCTGCGCGAGCTCACGGCGCTTCGCCGAGCTTGGGGCCCGCGGCTGCGCGTCATCGTCAGCATGGTCATCTGCGACGACACGCTCGGCGATGTCGACGCCGT
>DASUGE010000254.1:0-7444 GCA_036274215.1 Polyangiaceae bacterium
TGCTGCGGCTCTGGGGCGAGGGGAAGTCCACGCCGGAAGTCTTTCAGGGCGCGCTCGGCATCGCGCCTGCCGAAGAGGACAAGCGTTTCGCGACGAGCCTCGACGGGACGCTCGCGCGCTACGCGTCGCAGTTCGTGCCGATTTCGCGCACGGGCAGCATCGAGCTCGTCACCGAGCTCGCCGAGCGGGAGCCGAAGAGCGCCTCACGTCAGGCGGCGCGCGCCCTCGCACTCTTCCGCGCGGGGCACGCCGACGCCGCGGAGCAGGCGCTCGAGGCCGCGCGCGCGCTCGACGCCAAGAACCCCGACGTGCGTTTTCTGAGCGCGCGGCTGCTGCTCGCCAAGGGTGGCCCCGCCGAGGCGATGAAGGAGCTTCGCGCGCTGCTCGGCGAGGACCACGACGGCTACGACGTCGAAATGCTGCTCGCCGAAGCCGCGGACGCGCTCCACGACGCCCCGACGCGCCTCGCCGCCGTGCAGGCGGCGTCGCGCTTCGACCCCACGCAGGTCGAGCCACTCTACGCGCTCCTGAAGCTCGCCGACGAACGTAACGACGCGAACGGCGCCGTCGACTTGCTCGAGCGCCTCGCGCGACTGTCCGAGCACGACGCGAGCCTTTACCGCGAGCTTTTGCGACGACGGCTCGCGCGCCACGAGTTCCCCGACGCCGTCCGCGTGGGCGAGTCCGCGATCTACATGGATCTGCTCGGGTTTCAGACGCACCGTGGCTTCGCGGAGGCGCTCGCGCAGACGGGCGACAAGAAACGCGCGATCTTCGAGCTCGAGAGCGCGCTCTTGTGCCAGGCGGAGGAAGCCGACCGCGCCGCGGCAAAGAGCGAGCTCGCAAAGCTCAAGAGGTAACTAACAGGGCGCCTTGCCCCCGCGGCTCGCTTTGCTCGCGTAGTTCCGCAAGCACTTGAGCCCTCCGGGGACGACGAGGCCGTCGACGACGAGACGCCGCTAAGGCGCGTCTTCGTCCTTGTCGCCGCCGCGTAGCCCGAGCGCGCGGGCTTTCTTGTAGAGGTGGCTGCGCTCGAGGCCGAGGGCGCGCGCCGTGGCCGCCATCTGGCCCTGGTGATGCGCTAGCGCTTCCTCGATGATTTGACGCTCGGCTTCCTCGGAGAGCACGCGGAACGGTATCCCGGCGCGGTAGAGGGCGGAGCGCGGCGCCGCTGCGGGAGAGCTCACGGCGCGCTCGACGTCCTCGCCCGTGATCGCGTCGTCCGGGTTCAGAATGACGAGCCGTTCGACCAAATTGCGGAGCTCGCGCACGTTGCCCGGGAAGGAATGGCGCGTCATCGCCACGAGCGCGTCGTCGGAGAGCGTCATCGTGGGACGCGCGTTGGCCGTGCGCGCGAGCTCGAAAAAGCTCTTGGCGAGCAGGGCGATGTCCTCGCGCCGCGCGCGCAACGGCGGGATCTCGATCGGCACCACGTTGAGGCGATCGAAGAGATCGGCGCGGAAGTCGCCGTTCTCGCAGGCGACGCGCAGGTCGCGGTTCGTCGCGGCCACGACGCGCACGTCGATCTTGAGCGTTTCGTTGCCGCCGATGCGCTCGAGCTCACGCTCCTGAAGGACGCGCAGGAGCTTCGACTGCATGCCGAGCGGCATGTCGCCGACTTCGTCGAGGAAGAGCGTGCCGCCGTGCGCGCGCTCGAATTTGCCGATGCGTTGCTTGGTCGCGCCGGTGAACGCACCCGCCTCGTGGCCGAAGAGCTCGCTCTCGATGAGCTCCGCGGGCACGGCGGCGCAGTTCAGCCGCTCGAGCGTGGCTTTGGCGCGGGGCGACGCGCGATGGATGGCGCGCGCCACGAGCTCTTTCCCGGTGCCGCGCTCGCCCGTCACGAGCACGCTCGCCGCGGAGCGCGCGGCGCGCAGCACGCGTTCGCGCAGGCCCGCCATCGCCGGGCTCTGGCCGAGTAGCTCGTCGAAGTGGCCGGCTTCGGCCTTGAGCTCGCGGGCCTCGGCTTGGGCGCGCCGGAGGCGGAAGGCGTTTTCGAGCATCACGAGCAGCCGGTCGGTCGAGAGCGGCTTCTCGAGGAAGTCGAGCGCACCGAGCTTGGTGGCGCGCACCGCGGCATCGATGGTTCCGTGCCCGCTCATCACGATGACGTCCGCCTCTTCGCCGCGCTCGCGCCAGCGACCGAGCAGCTCGAGGCCGTCCCCGTCCGGCAACGCAACGTCGAGAAGCACGACGTCGTACGCCTTCTTGGCGAACCGCTCCTCGGCGACGGCAACGCCGCCCGCGACGTCAACGCTGTAACCCTCGAGGCTTAGGGCTTTCTTGAGTGTGCCCAGAATGGACGGCTCGTCGTCGACGACCAGCACCGTCCCGTGGGGCATGAGAAAAGGCTAGCCAATCCCGCGCCCGGAGGCCACGTGTTAGGCTCCCCCGGCCCCGGGGGTAGCCAGCCATGAGCCAGCCAGCTCCGACCGCCAGCGGCACGCTCGCCGCGACTCCCATCGGCACCTCCTCGTCTACGCGCTCGACCGCCGGCTCACCGGCACGATCGTGTTCGAGGATCCGGAGCACAAGAAGCATGCGGTGTACTTCGCGGCGGGCGCCCCGGCCGCGGCACACAGCGCGACGGTGATCGCGCCGCTCGGCGAGCTGGCTGTCGCACGCGGCATCCTCTCGCCCTCGCGCTTGGAGCCGGCCCTGCAATCGGCGCGCGCGGCCGGCAAGCGCCTCGGTGAGCTTTTGCTCGACTGGGTCGTCGTGGACGAAGCTGCGCTCGACGCGCTGCTTCGCGAGCAGGTCGCCCGCCGGGTGAAGGAGCTCCGGCTCTTGCCCCCCACGACGGCCTACGGCTTCTACGAAGGCACCAATTTCCTCGAGCGCGCCGGCGGCCCGAAACAGCCGAGCGCCCCGCTTCCCCTGATCTTGCGCGTCATGCGCCTCAGCGCCGACGGCGGTCGCAGCGCCGAGACGCTGGCCCGCGTCGGAAGCTCGGTCCTGCGCTTTCACACCGACGCTCCGCTCGCCCGCTTCGACTTCGAGCCCGGCGAGCAAGCGGTCGTCGACGTTCTCCGCGCCAAGCCGCAAACGCTCGCCGAGCTCAGGAACCGCGGCCTCCTCGACCCGCCGGCCCTCGACCGCCTCCTCTACACCCTCCTCCTGCTCAAACACTTCGACACGGGCAGCGGCTCCCACCCCATCGGCACCGAACGCCGCACCGTCACCCCCGCCGCGCCAGTTTCGGCCGCGGCGCCTTCTCCCGCACCCCACACTCCCCCAGCAGCCGCTGCGTCTCCCGCTCCCCCCGCCCCTAGCCCTAGCCCTAGCCCTGCCCCGACCGCCGACGATCCCTTCCGCGTCGAAGCCGAGCAACGCGCTGCCGCCGACAAGCAATCCTTCTACGAGGTGCTCGGCGTCCCTACCGACGCCCTGACTCCCGCCATCGCCGCCGCGTATTTCCAGCTCGCCAAACGCTGGCACCCCGATCGTCTCGCGCCCGAGCACGCCGATCTCCGCGACCTCGCGATGCGCATCTTCGCGCGCATCGGCGAAGCGCATCGCGTGCTCTCCGACGCCGAGCGACGCAGCGAATACGATGCCTCACTCAAGGGGGGCGGCAGCGAGGAATCGGCGGAAGAGCAGGAACAAGTGCAGCGACTCTTGCGCGCGTCGACGAATTTTCAGAAGGCGCAGGTCTTGCTCAAGCGCAATAACCTGCCCGCCGCGGAGGAGGCCGCGCGCCTCGCCCTCGAGGACGCGCCCGAGGAGGCCGACCACATCGCGCTCGTCGCGTGGCTCGGCGCCACCAAGCCCGACGCGGACGTCCCCGCCGCGCTCAAAGAGCTCGACCGCGCCGCGAAGCTCGAGCCGGCGAATCTTCGCGTGCGCTGGTACCGCGGCCAGCTCCTCAAGCGCCTCGGCAAGGATCGCCAGGCGCTCGAGGATTTTCGCATGATCGTCGAGAAGGATCCGCGTCACGTCGACGCGCAGCGCGAGCTCCGGCTCTACGAGATGGCGCGCGGGCAGGGCCAGAAGAAGACCACCGACGCACCGGGAGCGCGCCCGAGCGAGCCGCACCCGCCGCGCACGCCCGTTCCCGCCACGGGCGAAAAGGGCGGTTTTTTCGGGAAATTGTTCAAGAAGTAGAGGGAAACCTAGCCGCGCTCGATCGAAAACGAGACGAGCTTGGTCGTGGCCGTTCCGGCGCGCACCCCGACGGGGAGCGGATCCGGTGCGACCGGGCAGCGCGTGGTCGCGCTGACGCCTGTCACCGCGAGCGTCACGCTCGTGCCCCGGCGCGTCGCGGTGAGCCCGAGCTGGCCCGCGCTGATGCTTGCATCGTTCGGCTTCGGCCAGCTGCACGTTGGATCGCCCACGACGCTCGTTCCGAACACGAGCGCCGGCAGCAGCGTCGCGAGGTCGCTCACACCGCGTTGCGGCGACACCGAAACGGAGACGACCGCATCGTCGTACGTCGTGTCGGCGATCCACACCGTGAGCGGGGGTGACGGCGGCTCCGGCGGCTCGAGCTCGAGCGCGAAGTTGGCGTCGAACGTCGCGCTCGCCTTCTTCACCGCAGCGGGCGCCGGATTCGGATTGTGATCGGGCGCGAGGTGCGCCGGACGGAGCGCTCCGGGCGCCGCCGTGAGAAGCTCCGCGTCGCGCGTGAGCGGCCCGCGGTGGCCCAACGCCGCCCCGGAAAAGCCGCCATTTTCGCCGATCCAGAGGAACGCGTCGGGGCCGAGCGAGAGCGGTCGTGAGCGGGTATCCGGCGGGAACGCGAGCGTGACGGACGTGGGGACGAAGCGCGGCCGGCGTCGCGCTTCGCTGCCGTCGTTCGATGACCCTTCGCCCGGCCACGGCTCGAAGCGCCAAAGACAGGTCGGTGTGCGGCCCGCGCCGCGCGCGATGAGCCACGGCGCGCCGTCGCTGCCGGGTACGAGGAGCGGCTCGGCGGGCGTCGCGCAGCTCGCCGTCGCGCCCTCGGTCGAAAACGCCACCGCCTCGAGCTCCCCTTCGGGATCGAGCCAATACGCGTCGACGAAGGGCGCTGCCTCGACGCTCGCGTCACAAGCGGCGCCGGTCTCGTCGAAACAAGCGCAGTCGCCGCGGTCGCCGGCGTCGTCGCAGCTCGCCACGCTGAGCACGCCGCCCCCCGGCAGCGTCGTGAACGCGCGATGCGGGCGGCGCGGGAGCGTGGTGCTCCACAGTAAGCGTGCCGCATCGGCCGTGAACACCTCGACGAGGCCGAGCGGCTCGGGGTCTTTGCCCACGGGATTGGCCTGATTTCCGGCGGGTTTGCTGCCACCGCCCACGAACACGAGCCCGTTCGAAAGCACGAGCGCCGTCGGATCGATGCGGCCGACCTCGAGCTGTGCGAGCCCGCTGATGCTCGTGCCGTGCCCGGCCGAGACGGCTTCGAGCAGGACGATGGGCTCGGGTGGTTTTTCGGGTGAGTCCGGCTCCGGCTCGTAGCCTCCGACGAGCAGCGTCTCGCCGGTCGCCGGCAACGTGACGGCCGCGTGCCGCGAGCGGCGCACGATGAGCTCGATCAGCGTGGTGAACGCGCCGTCCTTCGCCGAGTAGAGCTCCGCGCTTCCCGCCGCGTCGAGCGTCGATGCGCCGAGCGGGTTCTCGCCGCCCGCAACCAGGAGATCCTCGCCGAGCTCCGTGACGGTCGCGAACGCGCGCGGCACCTCGAGCGCTCCCTCGCGCGGCACGAGGCTTGCGCCGCCGCGATCGGCATCGAACACGAGCGTGGTTCCGGCTCCCGCGCCCTGGTCGTTCGTCGCGCCCGCGCCTTCACCGGCCACGAGCGCGAGACCGGAGCGTGACGAATAGCCGAGCGCCTGACCCCCATTTCCGCCGGGGTACGGGCCCGCGGCGAGCGAGCAGGCGCGCCCGCTCGGCCAAAGGAGCACGTCGATGCCGTTCGGACGCCGCCGCTCGGAATGACCGGTGAACACGGGTGAAAGCGCGCCGCCGCTCGCGGCACGCGTCGCGACGGCATCGACTCCGACCGTGCGCTCGTCGAACCCGAGCTCCCAATCTTCGGCAGCGAGCGGCACGTTGGTCGCGAGATCCGGGCCTTCGGCGGGGAAGGGCCCGAGCGCCGTGAGCGACAACGAGTAGTCAGCGCTCCCGCCCGCGTTGGCTACGGCGCAGTCGGGCCCGAGCTCGTGCGTCGCGATCCCGAGCGTCGTGACGTGCGCTGCGGGGGTCCCACACCCGAGGCACGCAAAAAGCGGCAAGAACCCCCGGAACGCGCTACGCTGAAGGGGCGCGATGTTCCCGCAAATCTTCGGGAAGTACGTGCTCGAGCGCGAGATCGCGGCTGGGGGCATGGCGCGGGTGTTCCTCGCCACGTTACGCGGCGCCGTCGGCTTCGAGAAGCGCCTCGTCGTGAAGCAGATCCGCCCGGAGCTTGCGGTGGACGAAGCGTTCGTGAAGCGGTTCATCGGCGAGGCGAAGACGGCCGTCGAGCTCAGCCACCCGAACATCGTGCCCGTCTACGAGCTGGGCGTCGAGCAGGGCGTCTACTACATCGCGATGGAGCACTGCGCGGGGGTGACGCTCGCGGACATCCTCGTCCACACGGGCCCGCTCGATCCCGAGGAAGGGGCGTACCTCGGCGCCGAGATCTGCCGCGCGCTCGAGTACGCGCATCGCCGCGCCGGCATCGTGCATCGCGACGTGACGCCGCGAAACGTCCTGCTCGACGACGAAGGCGGCGTTCGGCTGATCGACTTCGGCATCGCCGCACCCGCGGAGTCGGGCGGCACCGCCCGCCGGGAAGTCTTCGGCTCACCCGGCCACATGCCGCCCGAGCAGCTGCGCGGCGATCCGCTCGGCCCCGAGACGGACGTGTTCGCGGTCGGCGCGCTCCTGTTCGAGGCGTGGACCGGCAAGCCGCCATTTCGGCGCGCGACGAGCGAAGCGAGTGCCCAGGCGCTGCGCGAGGCCCCGCCGCCGCTCGATCGCACGCACGCCGCGCTCTCGCCGATCGCCGCGCTCGTGCAGTCGAGCGTGGCCTTCTCCGCGAAGGATCGCCCGGCCGACGCCGAGCAGCTCGGGCGCGGCCTTCGCGATTTCCTGCGTTCGGCGGACAGCGTGGAGGTGAGTCGCCGGCTCGCCGCGCGCGTCCGCACGGCACACGAGCGGATGGTGCCGCGCTCGACGCCGGGCGCGACTGCGGCCGAGGGTGCGAGCACGGCGCCCGATTCGACCCCGCCACTCGTCACCCCGACGGGTGTCACGCCGACGACGGCCACGTTCGCGGCGCGCGACGAAATGGTCGAGTGGACGCGCAAGCTCAGCAGCGCCCCGCCGCCGCTCGATGCGCCCGGTGACGTGCCCGCGACGCGCCGTCTTTCGACACGGCCGAGCGTGGCGCCTAGCTCGCCGAGGCGCCGCGGCGCCGCGTGGCTGGGTCTCGTCGTCGCGCTCCTCGCCGCGGGCGGCGTCGCGCGGCTCGCGCTGCGCACTC
>DASUGE010000255.1:0-4907 GCA_036274215.1 Polyangiaceae bacterium
TAGCACCCGGGGGGTGCCGCGCCAGGCTTCTAGCCCAAGGGCCGGAGTCATCGCAAGCGTCGCCGCGCCAAAGCTCGGGCGTGCTAGGCTGCTTTACCCTGATGGGAGCAGCGCGGGACCAGATCTTGGAGGTCGTCCGCGACGTCGTCTGCCCGCTGATCCGGGCGGACGGGGGCGAAATCTACTTGGTGTCGGTGGCCGAGCGGGCCCTGTCGCTCCACCTCGCCGGGCGCTTCTCGGGTTGCCCCGGCAACACGCTCACCAAGCGCCGGGTGCTCGAGCCGCTCCTCACCGCGCGCTTCCCCGAGCTCAAGCTCGAGATCACGACCGGCCCGCTCATCCCCAAGGGCGCCGAGCTGCTGTAGTCGTGGGGAGGCACGCGCCTCCCCCCTCCGCCGAGGCAAGCTCGGCGGAGCCTTCCCCCACGCGCGCGCCGCTCTGCGGCGCGGATGACACGCGCACGAGTCGCGTGCGTGCGGCTACTTCTTCGCGGGCGGCTTGCCCGTGTCCTTCTTGCCGCCCTTGGGAGGCGGACCGGGCGGCGGCTCGCTCTTCTTCAGCGCGTTCGCGACGTCCTTGTCCATCTCCGTCACGTTCTTCGGCTTGTTCTTGCGGCGATGCGGCAGGTCTTCCTGCGTGTCGCGGTCGGCGTAGACGACCGCCATGATCGAATCGCGATCGAGCGCGCGAATCACCATGTCGGGCGTCGTCCACACGGACTCGTCGAAGCTTTGGCCCTTGTCGGGAGCGGCAGGCACCTTCTTCGGAGCCGCGCCGTACTTGCCCTGCAGCACCTTCACCGCGCCAGCGTAGTTGTCGCCGAGCGGCGTGCCCTTCTTCAGCTTGTGCTCGTCGTAGACCTTCCACAAGCGATCGTTGAAGAAGAAGAAGTAGCGCTCGGTGCCGCTGCGCAGCGTGAGGCGAGCCATGCTCTCGCCGTTCGCGTAGCTGTACTCACCCTTGATCGACGTCTGGTCGACACCGGTCGGCGTGTTGCCGAAGTCGACTCTGCTGCGCCGGATCTCCATCTTCTTCTGCTTGATCTCGGCGTCGAGCGCCTCCGTCTCCGGACCGGGAGCCGCTCTCTTGTAGAGAGGCAGGTACTCGTCGTCGAACGTCTTGTCGTAAAGCTTGGCGATCGCCTCGAGGCCCATCCCGAACTTCAACCCTTCGGGCGAGAGCGCGATCTTCTTCGAGACGGCGCCCGGACCCCCGCCGCCCTTGGCAGGCTTTTCGGCCTTCTCGGCGTGAGCAACGGGCGCGGCGACGACCGCCGACAATGCGAAGGTGGGGACGAGCAGCGCCGTCCAAAGCGTGAGCCTCATTTTCGGATGCCTCCTACCCATTCCGGGCGGTTCAGAGCCGCGACAACCTAGCACCGGGCTTCACGCCCACTCAAGCGGCCGATCGTTATACGCATGACGACGCCCCGATGTTCACCGTTTCCCAGCTTAGGCCGTGCTAGAGCGCATTCCCGACCCAACCACGCCGCCCCCGCCTCAAGGAAGCGCCGACGAAGCCCATGCCCGCCTGTCGTTCTTGGTGCCGCAGAGCCCTCGTCGCGTTTGCCCTGCTTGGTGCGGCGGGCTGCGGCGCGAGCCACTCGGCGTCGGCTCCCAATGCATCTTTGCCGCCCTACACTCCGGAAGCGGCCGTCCTGTTCGACGACGTGCTCGCTCCCGCCGTGTTCGGCTTCGACCCGGAGGGCCGTGACCCCGCGCGCGACCCGAAGCTCCGCGAGCGCACGCGCCAGGCCGAGTTCATCCTGCCGGCTCGCGTCGAGACGGTCTCGCGCATCGGCGGGGTGGAGCACAAGGGCGCCTACGAGGTCTCCCTCACGGCAAGCGGCCCGCCGCTGGTGGGCGAGCTCGGCGAAACGCCCCTCGTGCTGAACGTCCCGGTCACGAGCCCCTCCTACTCCTGGGTGGACGGCGCCGGAGCGCACTGGGTGGGCTCGCACCTCCTGCTCTTCGCCCGGCATTACCGCGAGGGCGCTGCCACGACGCTGCACTTCCGCTGCGAGCCGGATACCCCGGAAGTGCGCGCCAGCGTGCAGCGCGATGCGGGCCTGCGCTTGCTGAGGTAGACTGCGTTTTCCCCTACAGCGGAGCGATGGCGTTGGACCTGCATTTCCGGTCGAGCTCGGTCGAAATCAAGAGCGCGAAAGAGATCGACGCGATGCGCGAGGTCGGGCGTTTGGCCGGCGACTCGCTGCTGAAAGTCGCGGAGCTCATTCGCCCCGGCGTCACCACGAACGAGCTGAACGCGTTCGTTCACGAGGACACGCTGAAGAAGGGCGCGCGCCCGGCGCCGCTCGGTTACAAGAACGGCGACAGCCCGCCGTTCCCGAAGAGCATCTGCACCTCGGTCAACGAGGTCGTGTGTCACGGCATCCCGTCGCAACGCCCGCTGCGCGACGGCGACATCGTCAACGTCGACATCACGCATATCTACCGGGGATTTCACGGCGACACGTCCGCGACGTTCTACGTCGGCAAGCCGAGCGAGGAAGCGAAGCTCGTGACCGAGGTGGCGCGCCGTTCGCTCGAGCTCGGCATTGCCGAGGTGCGCCCCGGAGCGCGGCTCGGCGACATCGGCGCGGCGATTCAGGAGTTCGCCGAAGCGCGCGGCTGCTCCGTCGTCGAAGACTTCGTCGGCCATGGCATCGGCCGAAAGTTCCACGACGAGCCCAAGGTCGCCCACTACGGCACGCGCGGTAAGGGCCTTCGCCTCAAAGCAGGCATGACCTTCACGATCGAGCCCATGGTCAACCTCGGAACGCACGAGGTGCGCATTCTCGACGACGACTGGACCGCCGTGACCGCCGACGGACGCTGGTCCGCACAATTCGAGCATACGGTCCTCGTCACCTCGACGGGTGTCGAGATCCTCACCGCTCGCTCCGGCCGACTGGCAAACAGCGAGATCTTTCCGGATTATTTCGGTAAATAGGCCCGGCTCAGCCTGGCTAGCCGGCCTGACCAGCGGCCGGCCCCGCTGCCGCTTTGCCTTGACGTGTTGCATCAGGCGCGACTAGCTTGCGCACGCATTCGGGGCTCATTGGACCCGGAGGTCCCGCGAGGGTCCCGATCCGAGCGGCCGGCCGATACGGAACCCGTCGGATCTATAGAATTTTTTGGCGAGCCCTGATTCCGGCCCGCCTGCCGATGTCCATGTCAGCTCGCAAGACGAAGTCGAAGAAGCGCACGAAGGCCAAGGACCGGAAGCCCGGGCGGAAGCCCGCGAGCGCGCGCAAGAAGCCCGCTCGCCGCCCCGCCAAACCGGCCAAGAAGCCGAAGGGCGCCGCCAAGGCCGCGAGCAAAGAGCTCGCCAAGGCGAAGCTCGCCCAGAAAGCCAAGCTCGCCGCGAAGGCGAAGGCCGCTCGCGAGAAAGAGAAGGCTCAGCTCCAAAAGCAGAAGGAGCGCGAGAAGGCCGACCGCGAGAAGGAAAAGGCTCAGCTCCAGAAGCAGAAGGAGCGCGAGAAGGCTCAGCGCGAAAAAGAGAAGGCTCAGCTCGCGAAGCAAAAAGCTGCCGAGAAGGCGAAGCAGAAGAAGGAAGCCGAAGCGCAGAAGGCCCGCGAGAAGGCGGAGCGCGAAGCCGAGAAGCGTCGCATCGCCGCCGAGCGCGAAGCCGAGAAGGAAGCGGCGCGCAAAGCGAAGGAAGAAGAGCGCGCCCGGCGCGAGGCCGAGCGTGAGGCATACCGCAAGGCGAAGGAAGCCGAGCGCGAGCGCCTGCGCGCCGAGCGTGAAGCCGCGCGCCGACTCCGCGAGAGCAAGGTCGCGCGCGCGACGCGTGCGGCGCAGCGCGTGGACGGCCTGCGCGTGGGCTCGACGCGCGTGTACGACCCGTCAGCGGTCCCGAATCAAGCCGGCACGACGCGCCACACGGGCGCTTCGGTTCCGCTGGTGCACCGCCTCGTGGGCGTGCGCCACGCCGACTCGTCGCCGCGGAGCCTGATGTCGCGGGCCCTCCCGCCGACGCCGCCGCACCGGCCCACCCCTCCCCCAGCCGTGCCGGCTCCGCCCGTCGCCGAAGGCGTCGAGGAGCGCTACCGCCGCATCCTCGAGCGTTTGACGACGGCGCCCGAGTCGCTGCGCAAGGAATACGAAGAGACGCTCGAGATGTCGTGGATCCACCACGACAGCGCGCTCGAAGGCGTCGTCTACACCTTCCAGGAGCTGCAGGCCGCGATGGACCCGTCGCCCACGGCCACGCCGGACTCGAGCATGCAGCCCGTGTGCGAGGAGATCCGCCGCCACCGCCAGGCGATCGCCTACGTGCGCGATCTCGGCGAGCGCAAGCGCGTCCCGCTCAACGTCGACGTGGTGAAGAAGCTGTTCATCATGCTTCACCCCGAAGAGGGGGACGTGAAGACGGTGAAGTACCGGAAGGACATCCCCCAGCACCGCCTCTACTTCCACGAGTACGCGGCGCCCGACAAGATCGCCTACCGCGTCCGCCAGATCATGGACTGGCTGAACGGCCCCGAGGCGAAGAAGATGAAGAACCCGCTGCGCGTCGGCGCGCGCGTTCACTACGATCTTTTGCGCGTGTTCCCGTTTGCGCAGGACAGCGGCAAGGTGTCGCGCCTGCTCATGAACATCGTGCTCTTGCGCGGCGGATACCCGCCCTCGATCGTCCACTCGACCGAGCGGCAGCGCTACTACGAGGCGCTCAAGGGACAGCTTCCCGTGATCATTCAGCTCGTCAACGAGTCGATCATGAACGCGCTCGCGAGCATCGAGAAGCGCCTCGACGACGAAGCGCGCGCATCGCAGTCGCCGTCAACGCCGTCCGCGCCGTCAACGCCGTCCGCTCCGTCCGCGCCGTCCACCCCGTCGTCGTCGGCGCCGCCGTCCACCCCGTCGTCGGCGCCGCCGTCCACCCCGTCGTCGGCGCCGCCGTCC
>DASUGE010000256.1:0-2505 GCA_036274215.1 Polyangiaceae bacterium
ACTCCGCCTCAAAAGCGCAAGAACGGCCCAAGCGGAGCGCTTGCGGATCTGCTCTCGGCTCCCAGAGAACACGGCGTGCTTCGATGACGTTTCGGAGTCGCTCGCGACGGCCCAGTGCACGAGTCCGACGGGTTTGTCCGGCGTGCCGCCGTCGGGACCCGCGATGCCCGTCACGCCGAGCCCGTAGCTCGCTCCGAAGCGACGCCGCACGCCTTCCGCCATGGCGCGTGCCACTTCTTCGCTCACGGCTCCGTGTCGCTCGAGCAACGCAGGATCGACGCCGACGAGCTTCGTCTTCACCGCATTCGCGTAGGCGACGACGCCGCCGAGAAAAGAGCGGCTCGCGCCCGGAACGTTCGTCACGATTTCGGCGACGAGCCCACCCGTGCACGACTCTGCGGTGGCGAGCGTCGCCTGCTTCGCTTCGAGGAGCCGGCACACGACCTCCGCGAGGCTCGTTTGGCCCTCGCCGTACACGACGTCCGGGCCCAAACGCGAGCGCACCTCCGCCGCCGCACGTTCGGAGCGCGAGCGCGCTTCTTCCGCGTTCGCCGCGCGCGCGAGCACCTTCACCTCGATCTCCGGCAAGCGCGCTCGATAGCCGATGATGACGCCGTGCGCGGCCTCGATGCCGGCGAGCTTGTCGTTCACCGACGACTCCGGGAGCCCGAACGTGTGGAGCAGCGTCTGGTGGGTCACGCCCACGACGAGCGGCCGGATCTTCGGCGCGACGCTCGCCTCGAACATCGCCTGCATCTCGAGCGGGACGCCCGGCAGAAAGAACGCGGCCGCTCGTCCGAGCGTGACCGAGAAGCCGGGCGCGGTTCCGTTCGGGTTCGGCAGGACGGCCGCTCCCTCGGGAAAGTCGGCTTGTTTTGCATTCGACGCGGCCATCTCGCGTCCGAAGCGGGCGAGCCGCACGCGAATATGCTCGAGCGACTCGGGATCGCGCACGAGCCCGACGCCGAGCACCCGTGCAACGCAGGCGCTCGTGAGATCGTCCGTCGTCGGCCCGAGCCCCCCGGTGCACACGAGCACCTCGTGCTCGGCGCCGAGCCGTCGAAGCGCGCTTTCGATGCGCCCGATGTCGTCGTCCACCGTGTCCACGGCGCCGACCTCGAAGCCGAGCGTCGTGAGCGCCTCGGCGAGGAACGCGCCGTTCGTGCTCACGAGCTCGCCGCGCGTGAGCTCGGTGCCGGTACAGAGAACCGCGGCCGTCATGTCGAACGTTTAGCGTGCGGCAGACGCGTGGCGCCGTCGAGCGCCGCCCGAGCCCGCAAGGAGGGCCCTTCTTGCCCCCAGATTTCTTGACGAGCTTTCTCGTGGACAGATGGGTCGAGTTTCCTTCGCGCGCTTTTGAAAGAGCCGCTCCGCAAGGCCGCGCGGCCGCTCCGTTCTTCGGCAAAGCGGCGCCGGCCTCGCCGGTTTTGTTCTCGTGGCACCTTCCCGCGGAGGCCGATCGTGATCTGGTCTTCCAAGACTCACACGTCTTGTCGGGCGGGGGCGCCTGCGGCGCGCCCCGCTATTTCTGGCCGAACGGGCTCGCGCTCGGGTCGGTCGCGACGACCAGGACCTCGTGCGCCGTCGGGGCGATGGGCTGGCCGGCGGTGAGCACACGCAAGACGTACACGCCGGGCTCCGCCGTTGCGACGATGCTCGCGCGCACGGCCTGGAGCATCGGCGCCTCGATCGGCGGACGCTCGGTGTAGGGCTTCGACGGGATGAGCGGCGTCGCGATTCTCGCGCCGTCGGGTCGCGCGGTGCGGCGTTCGATGGGCTCGGGTGGCGTCGACGGCACCGGATCGGGAGCGTCATGCCATGCCTGGTCGGCTTCGGCGGCGGCGTGCGCGGCAGACGCCGCTTCGGCTTCCTTCTGAGCGAGAAGGTCGGCCATGGAGCTCACGCGTCGCGAGCCGGGGGCCGCCTCTTCGGCGACAACTTCCTCGACGGGTGGCGGCGGGGGCGGTGGAGGAGGCGGAGCGGCTTCCGCGACGGGCTCCGGAGGAGGAGCGAACGCGGCAGCCGTTGCCGCGGCGGCCGCAGCAGCGGCGGCAGCGCCGTTCGAGCCGTTCGTCGGCTGCGGCGAAAGGCCCTGCTTGTCGAGCTCTTCGAGCATCTTCGCCGAGTCGACGACGCGTGTTTCGGCATCGTCGTCGGCGTCCGCGGGCGGCGCGTCGTAAGCCGTCGATCCCGCTGCTGAAGCTGGAGGCGGAGGCGGAGGCGGTGGCGGCGGTGGGGGCGCGGCTTCCGCCGGAGCGCTCGCACCCGGAACGGGCGGCGGAGGCTTCGGCGGTTGGCTGGCGCTGATGTTGAGATCCGCGACGGCGCGCGCGAGCGTGAGCGCGCGTTCGTCGCTGCCTTCGTCACCGGCGATCTCGGCGGCGCGGCGCACCCAGCGCACCGCTTCCTTGACGTCACCTTGCCTGCCGAAGATCTCCGCGGTTTCGAGCGCGGTGATCACGGCCTCCGGATCGTTCGGTAGCGGCTCAGGAACGGTAAGCATCA
>DASUGE010000257.1:0-2126 GCA_036274215.1 Polyangiaceae bacterium
CCGCTGCTCGTCCTTTTGGCGAGCGCCCCGCGTGGAACGGCCGTGCCGCTGCCGCAGCGCGGGGAGGCTCCCGTGCATGTGGCGCCCGTTGATTTCGTTGCCCGCGCCGCGCTCGCGCTCGGCGGGACGCCGGCGGCGGTCGGCCGATGCGTGCATCTGATCGATCCCGCGCCGCTCGGGGTCGGCCGCTTGCTCGAGCTCACGGCGGCGCGCTTCGGCGTCCCGTTCGACACGCGCATCAGCGCGCGCGCGATCGGCCGCGCCCTCTTCGGCAACCCGGGGCTCGGGCTCGTCGCGCAGAATCTCCGGAGCCTCGTCGAGCTCATCACGAATCCCGCACGCTACGACGACAGCGTGGCGCGCGAGCTCCTCCCGGGCCCGGATGACCGGTGCCCGCCGCTCGAAACGTACCTCGATGTGCTACTGTCCCACGTCTCCGCACGCGTTGCGGAGAAGCGCGTGACCGTCCCCGTGCCCAAGGAGCCGTACCATGTCGCGAGCTGAGCCGGGGCGGCTCGGGTCGCTCGTCGTCGCGCTCGCCGCGGCCGCCGTCGCGGTCACCTGCAGCCGCGAGAGCCGCCTCGAGCCGCTCACGCCCGCGGCGAAAGCCAAATCCAAGCCAACCGCGGCGGCGAGGCCCGCGCCGCCCGCCGCGAGCGCGGGCGCCGTCCCGCCGGTCGTCACGAACCTCCCGTCGGTTTCCGGGCCAGTCCCCGCTGATGCGCTCGTGCTCGACCGTTTCGACGGCGCGCTCGCGGCGCTCGAGTCCAAGGCGCGCAAGGATCCGGTGCGGATCCTCTGGCTCGGGGATTCGCACACGTCGGCCGATTTCATGACCGGCGCGCTGCGCCGCAAGCTTCAGGTGCGCTTCGGTCCGGGCGGCCCCGGCTTCATCCGCGTCGGAGCTTCGCCCTACCGGCATGAGGGCGTGAAGCTCAACCGCGACGGCCGCTGGAAGGTCGAGCCGGATCCGCCGTCGCGCCGCACGACTGAAGGCGACACCGCGCTCGGCTTCTCCGGCATGCGTTGGATCCCGGCCGATCCCCGCGCTCGGCTCGAGGCACGCGTCGACGGTCGTGCCGTCGCCGGAACCGTGCGTTACGAGCTGGTCTTCGACCTGCCCCGTGGCGCAAGCTTCAAGCTTCGCATCGGCAAGAACGAGCATCTGATCGACGCCCGCACCACGCTTGCCCATGTTCCGGGCTCTCCGCTCGCGCGCTTGCGCCTCGAAGGTGCGGCGAGCGACGGCTTCGAGGTCTCGTCGATGACGGGGGGCCCGCGCTTCTACGGCGTGATCGCCGAGGGCTCGGAGCCGGGCCTCGTGCTCGACACGTCGGGCATCGACGGCGCACGCGTGGCCACGGCGCTCGCCTGGAACGCCGACGTGCTCGCGGCCGAGCTCCGCGCGCGCCCCCCCGATCTCCTCGCCGTTGCGTACGGCACGAACGAGGCGTTCGACAACCGTCGCGCCGAGATCATCGGCAACGACGTGACCGAGCTCGTCGGCCGGCTCCGCCGCGGCGCCCCGAACGCCGATTGCCTCATCGTCGGCCCCCCCGACGCCGCCGCCCCCGATCTCACCTCACTCCCCCACGTCGTCGAAATCGAAGACGCCCTCCACCAAGCCGCCAACCGCCTCGGCTGCGGCTTCTACTCACTCCGCGTCGCCATGGGCGGCGACGGCGCCTTCGTCCGCTGGATGCGCGAAGTGCCGGCACTCGCGAGGGGCGATCGCGTCCACCTGATGCCCGCGGGATACGAGAAGCTCGGAGAGGCGGTCGCCAATGCGCTGCTGAGCGGATACGAGCGGAGACCGAAGAACTAGGGAGGGGTCAAAGTCAAAGTCAAAGTCAGGGGCAGGGCTAAGGGCAAGGTCAGGGTCAAAGTCAGGGGTTAGGAGCCGAAGGGGAGCTAGAGCTAGAGCGAGAGGGACGGGTAGGGGAGAGTGAATGGGACGGGGGAGTGGGCGCCTTCCGAAAGCGCGACGTTGCTCTGTACGTCGCAACGGCGGGCGCAAGCCCGCCCGCGACGAGGTGGTGGTCTTGGAAGAACTGATCGACAGGCCAGAGCGGGGGCGAGCTAACACGACACCTGCTGCGTAGAAGATCGCGAGGGTCGCGGGGCGC
>DASUGE010000258.1:0-11668 GCA_036274215.1 Polyangiaceae bacterium
CGAGCGCGGCCTCACGCTGATCCATCCCTTCGACGATCTCGAGGTGATGGCAGGTCAGGGCACGATCGCGCTCGAAGTGCTCGAGCAGGTTCCGGACGTCGACGCGCTCGTCGTTCCCGTCGGAGGTGGCGGGCTCGTGGCGGGTGTCGCCACGGTCACGAAAGCCCTGGCTCCGCACGTGCGCGTGTACGGTGTCGAGTCGCACACCTTCCCCGGCATGAAGCGCGCGGTCGAGCTGTCGTCGCCGCCCGAGATCCTGGGCGGCAAATCGATCGCGGACGGCATCGCTGTGCGGCGCGTGGGCACCCTCACTCGGGCCGCCGTAAAGAAGCACGTCGACGAGATCGTGCTGGTGGACGAGGAGGAGATCGCCGAGGCCATCCTCTTGCTGCTCGAGGGGGACAAAACCGTGACGGAGGGCGCGGGAGCCGTCGGCGTCGCGGCGCTCGTGCACGACCGCATCCCGCCGGGCGCGAGCTCGATGGTCATCGTCGTGAGCGGCGGCAACATCGACGTGAACCTGATGTCGCGCATCATCGAGCGCGGCCTCGTGCAGACCGGGCGCATGGCGCGCTTCCTCGTCGTCTTGCCGGACGTTGCGGGCGCGCTCGCCGAGCTCACCACCGTCGTCGCCGAGCTCAATGCCAACATCTTGAGCATCGAGCACGATCGCGCGTTCGCGGGCGTCGAGCTCGGCCAGACGCTCGTCGAGCTCGTGCTCGAGACGCGCGGCCCGGAGCATGTCGCCGAGGTACGACTTCGACTTACACGTCGCTTCAGCCTTCACCCTCATGGTTGAGCGGCGCTGAGCCGCGCGCGCCGCACGCGTGTCGAAAACTTGCGAAGGAGGCGTCGCGACATCACATTTCCTAAGTCAGGGGCGATCCGACCCGCCCTCGCCGTGACGATGTCTCAGGAGAGGACCCCAGCCCGAACCGTTGCGCTCTTCGCGCTCGCGCTCGCCCTGGTTCCGCACAGCGGCGACACGAGCGTCGAAGCCGCGCGCGGCGCCGCCCGCGAACAGCACGCGCGCCCCGCTGCCGTCGCCGTCCGGCCCGAAGAAGCGCCGCTCCCCATCGCCGAGCCCGAGCATGGGCCCGCCTGCGCCGAGCGCATCCAGAGCGCCCTCGCGGAGCCGGCCGAGCCGGGCGCGCCGAAGCTCGAGCAGAACCGCGGCGTCGTGCTCCTCTACGCGAAGGCCGAGCCCGTCCTCTTCATGCGCACGCCGGAGCCGGAGAACCGCGGGAGCGAAGCGGCGCAGACGTACCGCACGCTGCTCCGCACGACGAGCTCGCCGTGGAGCATGCTCGAGCGGCTGTGGCCCGTCTTCTCGCAGAACCCCGAGCTCGGTCGCGCCGTCTTGCTGCGCGACGGCTACCTCTACGCGGAGAAGCCGGAGCTCGCGTTCGCGCTCGTCGATCTGGTCACGGTGCAGATGCTCTTCAGCGACAAGCGCGTCTGGGTCCAACGCGGCGAGCGCACGCTGTGGGCGGAGCGCACGAAGGCGGGCCGCTACGTGTTCACCGACGGTGACGAGCGCGGGCAGCGCGTGAAGCTCCTGCTCTTCGATCGCATCGGTGCGGGCGATCCGCCGCCGCCGCTGCATCGCGACTTCCGCGTGCTGAGGAGCGAGCTCGGCTTCGATCGCGCCCGGATCGTGCACCTCGGGACCGACCGAATCGTCGCGGATCTGCACTACGGCTCGGTCTGGGTACGGAGCCTGCTCGCCGCCCGCGGCGCCCACCTCGACCTCGTGTGCGACGCGCCGGAGCCGGGGGCGAGCCAGGTGATGTCGAGCTTCCGCGCCGCGCAGTCGCGAAAAGAGCGCGCGCTTCGTGCGCTGCGCGCCGCCATCCTCCAGGGTGTCCAGGAAGGGCTGCCGTTCGACGAGCCGCTCACCGAGTGGGGCCAGCAAGACGGCAAGCTCCGCTACCAGTGGCTCGACGCCTACATGCGCGGCAAGAACGACTACGTGTTCCAGGGCGACCGGTACTACGTGTTCAACGTGCGGGGGCGGCCGCTCGTGCCCGAGGTGTGCGTCGACTTCGTGTTCGACAGCTTCGAGCGCTCGAGCGGCACCTGGTATCGCCCGCGCGGCGAGAAGCGCGAGCGCGTCGTCGGCAAGCTCGACTTCGCGAGTATCCCCGACGAGAAGCGGCGCCGCGCGACGAGCTTCATCGAGTACGCGCAAGCGCATCCGGAGTCGTTCGACACAGACACGCTCGCCGAGGCCGACCGCGTGCCGTTCAAGTTCGCGCGCAAGCTCTCCGACTTCCTCGTGGCCGAGGCCGAGCGCTTTCAGCCGGGTGACGTGGTGCTGATTCGCGGCTACGCGCCGTGGGACAAGCCGTGGAAGCCGAAGATCATGCACTTCCACTCGTTCTTCGTGTACGAGGGCGACCCGCTGAGCGGCATGCCGATCGCGCTCGCGGGAAACCCCGGCCGTCCGTTGCTCCAGACCTGGCAGTTCGAGGCCTTCCGGACCCCCGATCGCAGCATCTGGTATCGCATCCGCCCGAAGCTCGATTGGCTCGAGAGCGTCGTCGCGGTGGACGACTCGACGCCGTCGGGGCCGCCCCCGCTTACGGCAGAGCTGCACGAACGCGAGTAGCGTGGGTGCAGGAAATTCGCGCAGCGTGGCGCTATGACGCAATAGCGCGGGGTCTGCGGCGCGGGGCCGGATAAGCGCTGCAGCGAGGGGGCAAGGCGGTGGATCGACAATTGCACCCACGGGTTTCACCTGAACCGAGGGTAGCGCCATGCAGCTCGACCATATGCAGAAGACCCTGAGACACCTGGACGTTGGGCCCGCCAGCTACAAGGTCCTGAAGCTCCTGCCGCTCGTCTATGTCGCGTGGGCGGAAGGCAGGCTCACTCCCGAGCGCGCGATCCGCATCGTCGATCTCGCGCACAATCACTTCCAGATCGGGCCGGACGGGGAGCGCGTCCTGCGGGGCTGGCTCCAACATCGCCCCGACCCCGCGTACTTCCACGAGGGCCTCCACGACATCGTGATGCTCGCCTACGCCCCCGACGAATGGGGCTTCGACGTCGACGAGCTGCCGGGGCTCTTGGCTCACGCGGAAGCCATCGCTCGGACGACCGCACGGGAGATGGACGCCCCCACCGCCGTCACGCTCGCCGAAAACCAGGCTCTCGCCGAGATTGCGCGCGAGCTCGGCGTGGACCGCGGGGAATCGTGGTGCGAGCTCATGCACGAGCTCGAGCTCGGCCCGCGCGCCGTGGCGCCGCGTCGCCGCAACGCCGCCGGCCCCCCTTCTCACTAGAATACCCACAGCGGGGCTTTGCCGTTTTCCAGGCACCGCCGCGCCCCCCGATGCGGCCCGCCGCCCGGAAACGCACGGCGGCCCCGGCTCGTATTACTCTTCGACCATGACGGCGAGCGCCCGGTATTTCGCGCCCTTCGGCCCCCGCGGCAGTCACCCGATCGACGAGGATCTGGCGACGCGCCTACTCGGTATCGCGCTCGGGCGCGGCGGCGATTACGCCGATCTGTTCTTCGAGTACCGGGCGGGCGGCGGGCTCACCTTCGAGGAAGGCATCACGCGCAGTGCCTCACGCGGCGTCGGGCTCGGGCTCGGCGTGCGGGTGCGCCAGGGCGACGCCACCGGCTACGCGCACGTCGAGGATCTCGCGTGGGAGTCGATGAAACGCGCGGCGGAGACCGCCGCCGGCATCGCGAGCTCGGGCTCCACACCCGCGCCTCAGAAGCTCGATCCGCTCACGCTGCCGGAGCGGTACCTGCTCGACGTACCCAGCATCGATCTCGCCGGGCTCGAAAAGCGCGCGCTCTTGGAGCGAGCGAGCAAGGCGGCCCACGCCGTCGATCCACGTATCGTCAAGGTGAGCGTCACCTTCGCCGAGGAAGTGCGCGAGATCCTCGTCATCACGAGCGACGGCCGCATGGCGCACGACGTGCAACCGCTGCTGCGCTTCGGCGTTTCAGCGGTCGCCGAGCAGCAAGGGCGCCGCGAATCGGGCCGCAGCGGCGGCGGGGGCCGCATGACGCTCGCCTACTTCGACGACAAATCACCCGAATGGCACGGCCGTGAAGCCGCTCGTCAGGCGCTCGTGCTGCTCGACGCGCGGCCAGCTCCGGCCGGCCAGATGCCCGTCGTTCTCGCGCCCGGGGACAGCGGCATCCTCCTGCACGAGGCGGTGGGTCACGGGCTCGAGGCGGACTTCAACCGCAAGGGTACGAGCAACTACACCGACCGCGTCGGTCAGGTCGTCGCGAGCGAGCTCTGCACCGTGGTCGACGATCCGACGCTGCTTCAAAGCCGCGGCTCCATCAACGTCGACGACGAAGGGGTCGAGCCGACGCGCAGCGTCCTGATCGAGGGCGGGATGCTCCGCGGCTACATGCAGGATCGGCTTTCGGCGGGCCATTTCAAGGTGCGCCCCACGGGCAACGGCCGTCGCGAGAGCTTCGCCGCCGTGCCGATGCCGCGCATGACGAACACCGTGCTGCTCGCCGGTCCCCACGATCCCGAAGAGATAATCAAGAGCGTCGAACGCGGCATCTACGCAAAGTCGTTCGGCGGCGGTCAGGTCGATATCTCGAATGGGGACTTCGTTTTCTCGCTGACGGAGAGCTACCTGATAGAAGGCGGCAAGGTCACGGCGCCGTTGAAAAACGTGAACCTTATCGGCAACGGTCCGGAAACATTGAGAGAGGTATCCATGCTCGGAAAGGACGTGGCGCTCTCCGATGGAATCTGGACCTGTGGCAAAGATGGACAGAGCGTTCCAGTCGGCGTCGGCTGTCCAACCCTCAAGATCGGGCGAATCACCGTTGGTGGCACCGAAATCTCTCGATAAGGCTCTCAGCCGGCCGAAGAGCTTCGTGGCGGTGGTCGGGCACGGGCCCATGCTCGAGCGTGAGGAAGGCGCGGCAACGACGTTACGACAGCTCGGCGCAACCGTGCGGACGCTGGACCTGTGGGACGACCCCGTAAACCTCATCGCCGACGATGACGACGAGCTCGAGGTGCGACCGCGCGCTCTGGTATTCGAAGCGCTCGATCGACCTGATCTCGCGGTAGCGGCGCTGCGCGCGGTGCGCAAGGAGCCGTACTTCGACAACGTCGGAGCGGTGATCGCCGTCACCGTCGGGCAGATCGCGCGCATCGAGCCTTCGAGCGGCTTCGATGATTTCGTGCTGCATCCGTACGTGCCGGAAGAGCTCTACGGACGCATCCGCGCGCTCGAGTGGCGGCGCAGCGAGTTCGCCACGGAAGAGCGGCACAAGGTCGCCGGCATCGTGGTCGACAAGGCGGGCCACGAAGTTTACGTCGACGGTCGCCCCGTGCAGCTCACGGCGAAGGAGTTCGCGCTCCTCGCGTACTTGTGCGAGCGCCGCGGCAAGGTTCTCTCACGAGAGCACCTGCTCGCTCGGGTGTGGGGCAACCGCTACGAAGGCGGCCCGCGCACGGTCGACATCCACGTGCGGCGCTTGCGCGCCAAGCTCGGTCCCGCGCTCCCGCTCGAGACGCTGCGCGGCTCCGGCTACAAGCTGCGCTCGCCGGAGACGGACGAGCCGCCGCCGAAGAGCTCCAGGGACAGCGAACCCCCGGAAGGCTGAGCAAAACCGACCGGGTCGCGATCCGGGCCATCTCGCGATAGCGTTCGCGCATGGCCCGATCCGGCCCGCTCGTGTTCGTGTCGACCGGCTGCCCCGCGGGCATCGGCCCCGAGGTCTCGATCGTCGCGGCGGACCGGCTGACGAAGAGCACCGTCGTGCTCGTCGGCGACATCGGCACGCTGCTCGAGGCGGCAGCGCTCGTCGGGGTCGCCGAGCAGCGGCTCGTCCCGTTCGGTGAGGGAAAGCTCCGGCCCGGCAGCATCGCGGTCGTGCAGGCGGGCCCGCCGCTCAAGCCAGCCGATCGGCGTCCCGGCAAGCCCTCGCGCGCCGCCGGAGCCGCCCAGCTCGCCGCCGTCGAGGCCGCCTACCGCCTCGTGAAGCACCACCCCGGCAGCGTGCTCGCGACCGCGCCCGTGAGCAAAGCCGCGATCGCCACCTCGGGAGCGCGCGGCGCGAAGCGCTTCGCCGGCCACACCGAATGGCTTCAGTCGCTCGATCACGCCAAGACGAGCGTCATGTGCTTCTACGCGCCGAAGCTCGCGACGAGCCTCGTCACGACCCACGTTCCGATCGCCAAGGTCCCTTCGCTCCTGACACCCGAAGGCGTCGCGACCGCGACCGTCGAGCTTGCGCGCCTGCTCGAACGAATCGGCCGCAAGCGCCCGCGCGTCGTCGTCGCCTCCCTGAACCCGCATGCCGGCGAGAACGAGCTGTTCGGCCGCGAAGAAGCCCGTGCCATCGCGCCGGGCGTCGCCCTCGCCCAGCGCCGCATGAAGAGCGCGCTCATCACGGGCCCGCTCGGCGCCGAAACGGCCTACCGCTACGCGTACGCCGGCCACTACGACGGCGTCGTCGCGATGTACCACGACCAGGCGACCATCCCGATGAAGCTCGTCGCGTTCGGGGACGCCGTCAACGTCACGATGGGCCTCTCCATCCCGCGCACGAGCGTCGATCACGGCACGGCGTACGACATCGCCTGGCGCGGCAAGGCCGATCCGCGCGGCATGCTCGCCGCCGTGGAGCTCGGCGCGAAGCTCGCGCGCGCGTGAACGAGCGTCGCGGGTGCGCGGAATGCTCCGCATCTCGTTCGAGGGTGCCAGCGCGGAGTCGGTCGGCGCGAGCCGGTGGGCGCTCCGTCAGGCGTGATGCGGGCGCGCGACCTCGCGCAGCGTCGCGACGAGCAGATCCGGCTTGACGGGCTTGCCGACGTGCTTGGTGAAGCCGGCCGCGAGTGCCTGGGCGTCGTCCTCCGCGCGCGCGAATGCGGTGAGGGCGAGGGCGGGGACGTTGCCGCCTTCGGACGCACCGAGCGCGCGGACGCGGCGGACGAGGGAGAAACCGTCTTCGCCCGCCATGCCGATGTCGCTCACGAGCACGTCGGGGCGGAAACGCCTGAAGGTGGCGAGTCCTTCGGCCGCGGAATGGCTGGTCTCGACGACGGCGCCCGCTTCCCGGAGAACGGTGCCGATGAGGTCGCGCGCGTCTTCCTCGTCGTCGACCACGAGAATGCGGAGGCCCGTGAGCATGCCCGCGATCGCGGCTTGCGGCTCCGGCATGGTCGGCGGTTCCGTGTCGGGCTTGGGCTGGAGGACCGGTTCGACGGGGAGTCGAAGCGTGAAGGTCGACCCCTTGCCCGGTCCCTCGCTGGCCGCCTCGACCGCACCACCGTGGAGCTCGATGATGTGGCGCACGAGCGCGAGACCGAGCCCGAGGCCGCCCACGCGCCGCGTCGTCGACGAGTCGGCTTGCCAGAAACGGTCGAAGACGTGCGACAGCACGTCGGGAGCGATGCCGGCACCGGTATCGGTCACCGACAGCACGACGTTGGACCCTACCTGACTTTCGCGAACCTCGATCTTGCCGCCCGCGCTCGTGAACTTCACGGCGTTCGACAGCAGGTTCCAAATGGCTTGCTGGAGCCGATCCGGGTCCGCGAGCAAGAGGCGGTAGTCCGTCGTCGAGTGAAACAGGATCTCGATCTGCTTGGCGTTGGCCGACGGACGCACGGCCTCGACGGCGTCGCGCGTGATCGCGAGGAGATCCGCGGGCTTCGGGTCGATACGGAATTTGCCCGTGATGATGCGTGAAACCTCGAGGATGTCGTCGATGATGCGCACCTGTGCGAGCGCATTGCGGTGAATGACCTCGAGCGGCTTTTTCAGCGTCGGGTCGTTCACGCGGTCGCGTAGCACCTGCGACCAGCCGAGGATGGCGCTGAGCGGCGTCCGGAGCTCGTGCGATACCGTGGCCAAGAACTCGTCCTGGGCGCGGCTCGCGTGCTCCGCGAGGCGGACGGCACGCTGGGCGTCGGCGTAGAGCTCGGCGTTCTCGAGCGCGACGCCTGCGCGCCGGCCGAGCTCTTCGGCGAGCGCCGCGTGCGAGAAGTCGTAGACACGATTCGATTCCGCGTTGACGAAGCAGATCGCCCCGACGACGCGCGTGCGGTGATGGATCGGCGCGACGAGAAGCGAGCGAATGCCGACCTCGCGCGCGATGGCCCTGCGCTCCGGCTCTTCCGTGATGCGGGAGAGGACCTCCTCACCGATGTCGTTGAACACTTCGGACTCGCCCGAGCGGATGACGCGCCATTTGAGGCTGCGTTCGGAGCGCTGCTCCGGAAACTTCGTGTAGAAGCTCTCGAGCAGCTTGCCCTTGCGCGGATCGGTGTGCGCGACGGCCATGCAGCGCGCCTCGTCCCCTTCGACGACGTGAATCGAGCACCAATCCGCGAGCCCGGGCACGAGGCTCTGCGCCAGATTCGCGAGCGTTTCGCGGCGATCGAGCGACGTGCCGAGCGCCGCCGTGGCCTGCGCCAGGTATTTCTCCTGTCGCTCCTGGAGGCGCTCCAAGCTCACGTCGTGCCAGATCGAGATCGCGAGCTCGGGCTCGCCATCGGAGCCGAGCACGCTGCCGGCCCGCACGTAGACCCAACGATCCAGGTCGCCGTGCTTTGCCCGCATCTCGAACGTCCCGCTCATCGTGCGTTGCCCCGCGAGGACCCTGGCGCTCGGACGGCGGTCGGCCGGCACACGCGCGCCGAGCTCGTCGAGAAGGTCGATGCCGGCGTAGAGCTCGCCGGGCTGGGAGTCCAAGAGCGTCTGCATCGATTCGTATCCGAACATCGACGCCGCGGCGGAGTTCGCGAACACGATGTGTCCCTCGCGATCTTCCGCGAGGATGCAGTCGGCGACGTTCTCGAACACGATCTCGAGCCGTTCGCTCAGGGCACGATAGCGTTCCTCGCTCTCGCGGACCTTGCGTTCGCCGAGCTCCGCCGCCGCGCGCGCCGCATGCTCTCGCTCGAGCTGGCGCTCGCGTTCTTCGGCCTCGCGTCGCGCCGTGAGATCGCGCGTAACTTTGGCGAAGCCGAGGTGCTCGCCGTGACTGCCGCGAAGCGCCGTCAGCGTCGCGTTGGCCCAGAAATGCGAGCCGTCCTTGCGGACGCGCCAGCCTTCGTCCTCGTTCCGTCCGTCACGCAGGGCGGTGGCGAGCTCTCGAGCCGGCTTGCCGGCTTCGACGTCCTCCGGCGGAAAGAAGCGCGCGAAGCTTCGTCCGACGATCTCCTCGGCGCCGTACCCCGTCATGCGTCCGGCGCCCTTGTTCCAGGTCGTCACGTTCCCCTCCGGGTCGAGCATGTAGATGGCGTAGTCCTCGACGCCGTCGACCAAGAGCCGAAAGCGCTCTTCGGAGCTTCGTAGCGCTTCCTCGATGCGTTTCCGATCGGTGAGGTCGCGCGTGACTTTGGCGAAGCCGGTGACCTTGCCGGTCTCGTCCCGGAGCGCCGTGATGGTCACGCTGGCCCAGAATTGCGAGCCGTCCTTGCGGACGCGCCAGCCTTCCTCGTCGTAGTGCCCTTCGCTGCGCACGGTATCGAGGATGCGCTCGGGCTTCCCCGCGGCGCGATCCTCCGCCGGATAAAAGACGGAGAAGTGCTGTCCGATGATCTCGTCTTCCGTGTACCCCTTCGCGCGCCGCGCGCCGGCGTTCCACGTCGCGACGCGCCCCTCCGCGTCCAGAAGGAAGATCGCGTAGTCGGTGACCGCGTCCACCAGATGGTGAAAGCGTTCCTCCGCCTTGCGAAGCTCCTCCTCGGCAACGCGCGGCGTGGCGAACTCTCGCCTCATTGGACTCTAAGTACCTCGCACGGCGCCGCATAGCTACCCCTGAGTAAGTTGTCGATCGGGCGTGGCAGAACGCACCGGACAAATCTGCGTCGAAATGGCGCCCGCGCTTCGTACGGAACGCCGCGTCGAGCATGACTCAGCTCGTCATGCGCGGACGGCGTCGACGGCTCGACGTGAGAAGCCGAATCGATGCACCAAACTGGGATGAGCTTCATGCGCCACGAGCGCGCGGAACGAAGCGGCAGGCCTGGTTCGCAAGGACCCCCGCGAACGGGCTCCCGACCAAAAGCAGGAACGATGACGCCGCCGTGCCGCAAGAACAGGCGGGCCCCGCGCCGCTTCTAGTCTTTCGGCGCCCGGGGAGATAGTCTTCCCCCTAAGTGTCCGCAGGACGCATCGTCGCGTCGAAGTATTGCCTACTCTACGAGCTGGGGCGCGGAGGCATGGGCTCGGTATGGCTCGCCGAGCACTTGACGCTGCGCTCCCACGTCGCCGTGAAGCTCATCAAGCCGTCGCTCGCGGCAAGCCCCGACGCGGTGCGTCGCTTCGAGCGCGAGGCCCGAGCGGCGGCGACGCTCCGGAGCCCGCACGTCGTCCAGGTGCTCGACTTCGGCGTCGACGACGACGGCAGCCCCTACCTCGCGATGGAGTACCTGAACGGGGAAAGCCTGGGCTCGCGGCTCGGCCGGCTCGGACGCCTGCCGCCCGGCGAGGTGTGGACCGTGATGAGTCAGCTCGGCCGAGCGATCGGACGGGCGCACGATCAAGGATTCGTCCACCGCGATCTCAAGCCCGACAACGTCTTTCTCGTCGACGAGCCTCCCGACTTCTTCGTCAAAGTGCTCGATTTCGGGATTGCCAAGGCGCTCGTTCCGACGCGCACCCAGGTCGGCGCCCCGCTCACCCTGAGCGGCGCCTTGATCGGCACCCCGCACCACATGAGCCCGGAGCAGGCCGAAGGCTTGCCGGTGGACGGACGCTCCGACCTCTGGAGCATGGGGGTCTTGGCGTTCGAGTGCCTGACCGGGCGCATGCCGTTCGACGGCACGTCGCTGCCCATGGTCCTGCGTTCGATTTGCTACGACCCGATCGTGGTGCCGTCGCACGCCGCGTCGGTGCCTCCCGGCTTCGATGCCTGGTTCGCGAAAGCCGTCGAGCGCGATCGCGAGCAGCGTTTCCAGACCGCGCGCGAGCTCCTGGACGCGCTCGAGCCGTTGCTCGAGCAGCCGGCGGACGACTGGAACCAGACGCCGAGCGGTGGCCCGACGCTCCGCCAATACGGCGCGTCACGCGAGCCCGTGGTTCGCATGGACACGTACCTGGCGCGGCCGCCCGAGCGCCGGGCCCAAGCGCGCATTCCCTCGTCGATTCCGGCAGGCATCAACGGCCAGCGCGACCTGCGGCACACGGCGCTCATCCACAACGCGAGCCGCAGCGGGGCGCTGCTCGTGACGCGTCACCGCTGCCATCCTGGGCAGGAGCTCATCCTGACCCTGCACCTGAGCGGCGACTTCAACGGTCAGGACGTGACGGGCGAGATCATGCGCGTCGAGGCGCGCCGCGACGATCCGATCTGGAAGTTCGAGGTCGGCGTTCGCTTCGCGGAGCCCTTGTCCGAGGACCTTCTCGCCGAGATCGAGCGGCGCGCGGCCAAATAGGACGCTCCGCGGTTACTAGGCTCTTGGCCATGACCCCGCTTCGTGCGCCTGCCGTCGTCCTGGGTGCCCTCGGCGTCGTGCTTGGGTGCGGCTCGGAGCCGGAAGCCGGCACGACTCCTGGAGGGGGCGGGACGCCGGCAAACGGCGCTTCCGGGGGCGAGGCCGGAGCCGTGATGTCCGGCTCTGGCCGCATGGGCGCCGGTGCCGGGGCGGGGGGCGGTCCTGCGTCGTCCGGCGGAGCTTCGAGCGGTGGCGGCAGTAACGGCGGGAGCGTGGCA
>DASUGE010000259.1:0-2732 GCA_036274215.1 Polyangiaceae bacterium
CGCACAGCGCGCCCGACCCTTCGTCGCTCGCGATTTCGAGCTCCACGCGCCGGCCCTTGCCCGGTCCCTCCGAGCGCGCCCAGGCCGCAACCCCGCCGGCGAGTGCTAGGAGCAACGCGAGCGTGCCACCGACCAAGAGGCGCACGCGCCATCGGCTCGGCGGTCGCTGCGGCTCGACCGCCGGGGCCCGCGCGCGACGGCTCGCCGTGCGCGCCCCGCGTGACGGTGCGCGCGACGACCTCGCTCGCCGTCGCCGCCCTCGCTTCTCCGCCACGCTCACTCCTCGCCCGCCCGCCGCGCATCGAGCCAGGATTGGAGCACCACGGCTGCGGCTGCGCTGTCGATGCGCGAACGTGCCTTGCGATCATCGAGGCCGCCGTCGCGCAGGCGCCGCTGCGCCTCGCGCGTCGAGAGCCACTCGTCGTAGAGCTCCACGGGCAGTCCGGTCCGTGTTCCGAGCAGCGCCGCGAAGCGGCGTGCACGCCGGGCCGAGACGCCCTCCTCGCCGTTCAAGGCGCGGGGCAGCCCCACCACGAAAACCTCGATCTGCTCCGCGCTCGCGAGGGCCGCCAGCGCCTCGACGGCGCGCCGCGGGTCCCGCCCATCCACGTGGTCCCGCGGATGGGCCAGGAGGCCGAGCTCATCCGCCACCGCGACGCCGACGCGCACCTTGCCGACATCGACGCCGAGAGCTCGCACGGCGGATGGCGATAGCACCTTCTGACGAGAGCTGCTAACAGCGGGGCCCGACCGAAGTCGCCCGATGACCCTCCGCGCCGTCAAAGGCATGAACGATGTCCTCCCGGACGAGATCGGGCGCTGGCACGAGCTCGAAGCGGTCGTGCGCCGCCGGCTCGAGCTCGCGAGCTACCGGGAGATCCGTACGCCGGTTCTCGAGCCCACCGAGCTCTTCGTGCGCTCCATCGGGGAGGCGACGGAAATCGTCGAGAAGCAGATGTTCGTGCTCGAACGCGGCGACGAGTCGCTCGCGCTCCGCCCCGAGGGCACGGCGGGTGTCGCGCGCGCCTACCTCCAGGGCTCGCTCCACGCGCGCGAGCCGGTGAGCCGCCTCTACTACTTGGGGCCGATGTTCCGCGCCGAGCGCCCGCAGCGCGGCCGCTATCGCCAGTTCTGGCAGGCGGGCGCGGAAATCTACGGCGACGCGGGCCCGGGCTCCGACGCCGAGATGATCGACATGCTCGTCGGCATGTTGAGCGAGCTCGGCATCACCGAGCTCCGCGTGCTCGTGAACTCGCTCGGCAGCCCCGAGACGCGCGTTCGTTACCGCGAGGCCCTCAGGGCGCACTTGCTCCCGCGCGCCGAGAAGCTGAGCGAGCACGCCCGAAAGCGCCTCGAGGACAACCCCCTCCGCATCCTCGACTCGAAAAACCCGAGCGACATCGAGGCCGTCGCCGGAGCGCCCACGATCCTCGAGCTGCTCGGCCCCGAAGATCTCGCCCATTTCGAAGGCTTGAAGCGCGCGCTCACGGCGCTCGGCACGCCGTTCGAGGTCAGTCCGGGGCTCGTGCGCGGTCTCGACTACTACACGCGCACGCTCTTCGAGATTCAGTCCTCGGCGGGCGAGATGGGCTCGCAGAACGCGCTGCTCGGCGGCGGTCGTTACGACGGCATGGTGCGCGAGCTCGGTGGACCCGATGTCCCCGCGATCGGCTTTGCCATGGGTCTCGAGCGCATGCTGCTCGCCATGCCCGTGCGCCCCGCCGCGAAGACCGGCCGCTGCTTCCTCGCGCCGCTCGGCGAAGCCGCCATCGACCAGGCGCTCGTCATCGCGCGCGAGCTCCGCAACGCCGGCGTCGAGGCCGAGGCAGACACGCGCGGCGGCTCGCTGAAGAGCCTGCTCCGACGCGCCGACGGCACGACGTCGCGGCTCTGTCTCGTGCTCGGCGAGGCCGAGCTCGCGCGCGGCGTCGTCGCGCTGAAGGATCTGGCCGCGCGCACCCAAGAAGAAGTGCCGCGGGCCGAGCTCGTGGCGCGCGTGCAGGCGCTGCTCGCGACGCCGCCCGCGCCGTCCGGAGGCTCCGCTTGAAGTTCGCGCGCGCTCTTGCCGCAGGCTGCCTCGCCGCGCTCTTCACCGTTTGGACCCCTCAGGCAAAAGCCCAGGATCCGATGGGACCTGGCCTGATGCCGGGGTTCGGTGGGCCCGGACAGGGACAGGGCCAACAAGCAAAGCCGAAGCAAGATCCGAACATGCCGGAGACGCACGCGGCGACCGGCGCCGGCGATAGCGTCGTCGCTCCGGGCGGCGAGCCGTCTCTCCCCGACGAGCCCCTGAAGACGAAGCCGAAGACGCTCTCGCGCATCGGCAGCGATCTCGACCCCGACTCCGAAGAGCAGGGGCGCTCGAACGTCACCAACCACCGCTTCTACGGCCTCTACTACGAGGAGACGAGCGGCAAGTACCAGTTCCAGCTCGCCTTCCCCGTCTGGGCCGAACGCAACCAGCCGTCGCGCACCGATCCGCTCAAGAACGATCGCGCCTCGCTCTACGGTCCGCTCTACTACAACCGCCGCAGCGCCGAACGCTCGGACGACGTGCTGTTCCCGCTCTTCTGGAACCTGATCGACGAGCGCGCCAAGAGCCGCACCACCATCGTCGGCCCCGTCGTGAATCACGTCGCCCCGGGCGAGAACGACAACTGGATCGCGCCGCTCTACTTCGGCGGCAAGCGCAAGACCGGCGGTTACACCGTGATCCCGCCGCTCCTCACGTA
>DASUGE010000260.1:0-4036 GCA_036274215.1 Polyangiaceae bacterium
TTGCCCTCCTTGAGCGCGACGCTCCACCACGCGCGCTTGCGCGGATCGTAGTCGGTGGGCTCGTCGCGCTCCCACGTCATGCTCGCAGGCCCGAACCGGTAGTGGTGGAACTTGCCGGCGCCGGGACCGACGCGGCTCTCCTGGAAACGGAGGACGCCGTCGTCCTCCAGGTAGACGCCCTGAAAGGTGCCGTCGGGGAAGCCCACGTAGGCCTGCGTCATCCCGGCGCGGCCCGCGATGAGATCGCGCAGGACGAGCGCGTAGGAGTCGGCCGATTCGCTCGACGAGCGATCCTTGGCGAGCTCCTTCATGCGGTCGAGCACGGGCTCCGCCTGCTCGAGCGCTTGGCCCATGCGCTGGCTCACGAAGGTCGTCTGCTCGACGAAGCGATCGCGCGCCATCGAGAGGCTCGTGCTGCCGAGCGCGTTCTGTCCGACGATGGTGAGGCTCACGCCGACGAGCGCGACGAGCAGCGGCACCGTGAGCAACACCCCGCGGGGTGAAGCAAAAGCAGCGCTCACCCGAGCAGCTTCGCTCTCTCGAACGGTGCCCGACCGCTCGATTCGGGTGGCTACGTCACCGTCGGCTATCCGGCGCCCCGTCACGCACCAGAAGCTACCGCAATCCACGCGGCAGCGGGCTGCGTTTCGTGCACTCTCACGCGAAACGACTGCGAAAAGCCTTGCTCAGCGCTTGGTACGATGCGTCGCAAGGGAACCACAGCTCCGAGCTGGCAGCGATCGCGCTGTCATAGCCGCAGCCTCCTGCAACGTTCGTCGCGCGCTCACGGCACGTGCAGCCTGCGCCAAGCCCTGCGAATGCGCCCGATCCATGCACGCCCGCGGCCTCGAACGGGGACGAGCGAGACGCTCGTGGCACGCGCGTTGCTTTGGTGGGTGTCCCATGTCGAACCTCATGTTCGCGTATGCCGTCGCCGCCGGCGGGGCACGCCGCGCGCCGCAAACGCAACGACGCGCCCGGCCCGCGGCGCAGAGCCGGCGTGCTCGAGCGGGTGGCTCGAGCCCGCTCGCCACGAGCGGGTCGAACGCTTCGGCACCGCACGGTGACGAAGAGATGCTGATCGCCATTCGAAGCCGTGTCGTGGGGGCGAACCTCGAGCGCGTCTGCCTCGTCATCGGCGGCGACGCCTATGCCCCGCGGGGGACGGCTTTGATTCGTCCCGGCGAGACGAGCTCGATGATCGAGGTCACTGCGGACATCGGGGCCGAGAAGGGGGCGGTGTATTTCGAGCTCTGCGCCGGGAGCCACAACATCCCTCTGCTTACGGACGAGCTCTTCGAGATCACGCCCGGCGCCGTGCTGGTCATCACGATCGACGACTACACGCGGGCCCACAACGCTTCCATGGAGCTCGAAGGAGCGGTCGCGAGGCTCGAGGTCGCCCGACCGTTCGAGCATGCGGACGCACACGCCTAGAGGCGCATAGGGCCCTTCGCAGCAATTTGCCGGGGGCGCGTGAAATACCTCTTCCAACTCGGAAGACCGGTTCCGAATAGCCAGCACGACGCGGCGGATGTTTGACGGTGACCGGGGCCCTGACTAAAGGGGTCCCATGAAGCGGGCACCACTCGTTGGGCAAGGGATCGTCGTCTTTGCCGCTCTACTAGCGGGCTGCGCATCGCCGCCTCCGGAGTCCGATCGCCTGGCGGAGTCGATCGTCCTCACGCGGCACGCGGACGACGCCGATTTCTCCGGCTTTCGCACGTACTACCTCTGGCCCGACGTCATGACCATCAGTGACGACGGCGAGCCGACGCCGATCGACGAGAAGTATGCGACGCCGCTCCTCAACACGGTCAAGAAGAACATGGCTGACCGCGGCTTCGTCGCAGTCGACCGGCAGGACGCCGAGCTCGGCATCGAGCTCGGGTACGTGGAGCACGTGTCGACCGCGTACTGGTGTTACTACTGGTATAACCCGTACTACTGGGGCTACCCGGCCTGGGGCTACTACCCGTACTACCCGTGCGACGCGACGGTGTGGAAGTCGGGCATGCTCGCCACGACGATGACGGATCTGACGCCGGCGCTCGAGAATCCGAGCGGCGCCGGGCTGGGTGATGGCGCCGGCGGCGAAGGCGGCGGATCCGGTGGACCCGGCATCCTGCGCGGCATCTGGTTCGCGGGCGTCTACGCCGTGTCACCGACGACGAGCGGCGGGGTCGAGGGCATCAACCAGGCGTTCGAGCAGTCGCCTTACATCAAGGCCGCCAAGTGAGCTCTCAGGAGAAACCGATGAGCAAGACGATCCAGGGAGCATCGCTCGTCGCGCTCGTAACGACGCTCGGCAGCGTCGCGCTCGCTCAACCTGCACCCGCCAAGCCTGCACCTCTTCATCCGGCAGCGGCGCCCGCGCCCGCCGCTCCGGCTCCGGCTGCACCCGCAGCAGCACCAGCGCCCGCACCGGCTCCGCCGCCTGCCGCTACGGCGCCGGCTCCCGCGCCCGCCCCGGCACCGCCGCCTCCCGGTAGCGAGCCCGCTCCGCCCCCGCCCGGTGCACCGCTCGCCGCGTCACCGCTCTACGAGCCGCCGCCGCCCCCGCCGCAACCCATCGAGTACGGCGCGCCGCCTCCTCCGCCCCAAGCGCCCGAAGGCACGCGTCGTTACCTCGGTAACGCGATGGTCGGCTTCGCTTGGGATCTCGGCATCCCGATCGGCACCGTTCACAACTTCACGAGCAACGTGAGCGGCCTCGGCTTCGACATCTCGTTCCACTACTGGATCCATCCGCAGCTCACGCTCGGCGGCAACGTCGAGTGGCAGACGTTCACCGATCAGCGCGACCGCACCACGTACGCGATCCCGAACGGCGCCATCACCGCGACGGCGTACAACAGCGTCCAGACCGCGTCCCTTCGCGCCGGCGCGCAGTACTACTTCGTGGATAGCGGCCTCGCGCTGCCGTACGTCGGCGTGAACGTCGGCTACGGCTGGGCGACGTTCCAGAGCGCCGCCGCCGACATCCTGCTCTACGACAATCAGGACTCGATCGTGCTCGGCGGCGAGCTCGGCGTGCTCCTCGCGCTCGCAGACAATGCGCCGCTCGTGAAGATCTCCGGACGCTACAGCGCAGCGCCCGCGATGGAATATTTGGACTCGGTGAAGGACATGCAGACCATCACCTTCCAGCTCGGCCTCATGTTGTTCTGAGCAAGGACCTAGGATGACAGCTCATCGAGGGTTATTCGGCACCGCCGCGGCGGGCCTCGTGTTTTCGCACGCGGCTCTGGCGAGCGCGGAAACGGTCGCGTCAGTCGATCCGTCGGTGTCGCTCGCCCCGACGACGACAACACCGGCGCCGGCGCCCGCGGCGGACAAGGCGGCGGCGCTGAATGCGCCCCCCGATGCGGGCCTCTCGCGCATCCAAGAAGTCGCCAAGAAGGGCTTCACCTTCTTTCCGTCGATCCAGGACCCCGGGCGGTTCCGAATCGCGGTCGGCGCGTATTACGACGCGATCGATCCAGCGGTCGTCTACGGCATGAACGTGCGCGTGCCGCAGGTCTCGGTCGATGCTCGCCTGGGCCTCGGCGACGGCTGGTCGCTCAAGGCCCACCTGAACTCGATGTACATCACGACCGAGCTCTTGCTCGGCGCGAGCTACGCGGGTCACTTCGGCAACTGGTCGCTCGAGGGGACGTTCACGGCGGGCGTCTACCTCGGCAAGCTCGACTCGGGGGGCTTCGATGTGGTGCTGCTGTCGCCCGAGTACCGCCCCGAGCTCGCGCTCGGCTACGAGCTCGGCAAGGTGGCGCTCACGCTCCGTGGCAGCGTCATGCTGATGGGGCCCGAAACGGTGCGCGTCGGCGACACCTGGGGCGGGCTCGACAATTCGCACGCGTTCGTCGGCCATAGCGAGATGCTCTTCGTCGAGAACACGACGCAGTCGAACAGCGTCTGGTACTTCGGCGTCGGCTCCATGACCACGCGCGCCTACTACGCGATGTGGCTCCTGTTCCCGGATTCACCGGCCCTTTTCACCTACCCGAGAGTCGTGGCGGGCTATGAATTTTAGAAA
>DASUGE010000261.1:0-4245 GCA_036274215.1 Polyangiaceae bacterium
GATGCTCTTTTTAGCAGGAGCTTGCCCCGCGCGGCGCGCGGTCGGTGAGGCCGTCGGAGCCGGGCGTGGCGCGGCCTTCGAAGTCCCGCGTTTTCCGGCCGAGCCGCTCGCGCGCACGCTCGGTATTTCCGCGGCGCGGACCGTGGCAATGGGCTCGGGCGTCACTTCCGGTCCTGCTGGCTTCGCGACCGGAGCAGTGACAGCGGTTTCGGTCGGTGCTGGATGCGTCGTGGCCGCAGCCTCGGGAGCGGCTGGCGACGGAGCGGAGGGGCGCACCGCCATCGGGATCATGGCCGCGACGAGCGCGGCGCCCAGCGGCACGAGCAGCTTCGGCGTGAGCCAGCGCTCCGCCCGGAACCGCCACCGCCGCAGGCGCAGGTGCAGCGTCGTGCTGAGGCTCGACGACGATCCACCCGGTTCGACGTCGACCAGGCTGCCGACGGTCGGTCGCGTCGCGGTGAGCCACATGGCCTTGAGCGAGTTGCCGACGATGTCCTCGGTGACGCCGTGATCGAAGAGCCAGAGCGCGATCGCTTCGCCGAGCTCGCTCATGCTTGCCCAGCGCTTGTTCTTCGATTTCTCGAGGCCCTTGGCGATGATCTGCCAGAGGTCGCGATCGCCGACGCCGTGGTCTGCGAGGGGCGCCGGACGCTGGTGTAAGATCGCCTGCATGAGCGCGTTGTAGTTCGTCCCGGGGAACGGCACCGTGCCGGTGAGCAGGTTGTAGAGCACGACGCACATGGCCCAAATGTCCGTGCGAAGGTCGACGTTGCCCATGCCGCGCGCCTGCTCCGGCGACATGAACTCCGGGCTTCCGAGCACCTCGCCGAGCTGCGTGAGGCGACTCACGCCGGAGTGCTCCTCGAGCAGGGCGATGCCGAAGTCGAGGAGCTTCGGCTGCAGTCGACCGAGGGCGTCGCGCGCGATGAAAACGTTCTCGGGTTTGATGTCGCGGTGCACGATCCCGCGCTCGTGCGCGCAGCGCAGGCCGTCGATGATGGGCAGAATCAGCCGCAACGCCTGCTTGGGCTCGACGCGCTGCTCGCGGCGAATCAAGGACGCCAGCGTCTCGCCGTGCGCGAGCTCCATCACGAGGAAGGGATCGCCGCGCTCGGTCGCGCCGAAGTCGAAGACGCGCACGATGGCCGGGTGGCCGAGCGTCGCCGTGACCTGCGCCTCGCGCGCCATGCGTGAGGCGAGCTCCGGATCCGCTCTCCCCGCGCGAATCAGCTTGATGGCAACGTCGACGCCCAAGACGAGCGAGTGCGCGACCCACACGACGCCCATGCCGCCCTCGCCGAGCTCGCGGATCAGCCGGTAGCGCTCGGCGATCACCTCACCGGGACTAAACCTCGCCGCCCGCGCTCCTGAGCGCGCTGGCGACGGGTCACCAGGTGCTTCTGCGAGAGTAGAGCGTCCCAAGATCCCTCAACGATACAATGGAGTTCGAAGAGTTTCCTCCCCACATCTACGCACTGTCCTCGGTGGTTATTAACCTGTGCGGGGAGGTGCGTGGGCGGCACACATCGCGCAAGACGCGCGGCCCGCGCGGGGCGAACGGCATTTCTTGCGCCGCCGTCGCGAAAAACGCCCACGATTCAGCGGGATACGGGGGCACGGAGCTTGCTCTACCGAGCTCGTCACCATGGCGCTCGCTGACACCCGGCAGCCCTTCCGTCTTTCCTCCGAGGGCGTGGGGTTGCCGGGTGATGATTTCCTTCAGCCTCCGCGAACACGTGCGACACGACACGTTGCTCAGGTAACGCACCACGTCGAGATCCAGGCGCCGCCAGACGCCGTCTGGCCGTGGCTCGTCCAGATGGGGCGCCGGCGGGGCGGTTGGTACAGCTGGGATCTCCTCGACAACGGCGGCACTCGGAGCGCCGACCGCATCGTCCCCGCGCTCCAAACGCTGGCGGTGGGCGACACGCTCCCGGTCACGGCCAAGGGCCCGGACGGTTTCACCGTGCTTCTGCTCGAGCCGGAGCGTGCGCTCGTGGTCGGAGACGCCGCGCTTCTGCCCGGGAAGGCGCCTGCGAGCGTGCCCGCCACCAGTGGGACGTGGGCGTTCGTGCTCGAGCCGCTCGGGTGCGACGCGACGCTCCTCCACGAGCGCGTGCGCATCGCGTACGAGCCGAACCTGCTCACGCTGCTGCTCCGCCCCCTCCTCGGCGGCATCCACGAGCTGATGATGTGGAAGCACCTTCGCACGCTGAAGTCGCGGGCCGAGTCTCGGTGTACGGCGAAGGAGCAAGCGTGATGCAGGCGACGCTTCGCCCCGACGATCGCGATACGCTGGAGGACGGAAGCGGAAAGCTACGCGAGCTGGTCGGGAGCGGTGACAAGATCGCTCTCGCCACGTTGCCGGCCGTGGTGATTGGCTTGACGCTCGACGCGCTCTACCCGAGTGCGTTCAGCGTCGGCGGGCCGCCGCGTCTCGTGCAGTGGCTGTGCGCGCTGACGTTGGCGGTCGGGCTCGTGAACTGGGCCTGGTGCGTCGCACTCCTTCTGATTCACGTTCCGCGGCACGAGCTCATCACGACGGGTCCGTACGCCTGGGCCAAGCACCCGCTCTACACGGGGGTGGCTCTGCTCGTGCTCCCGGCCCTGGGCATTGTGCTCGACAGCTGGGTCGGGGTTCCGATCGGTGCCGCGCTCTACTTCGCGTCGCGACGCTTCTCTCCCCAAGAAGAACGGGTGCTCGCGCAGACCTTCGGAGCCGCCTGGAACGCGTATATCCAAAGGGTACGACTGCCGTGGCTGTGAGCTTGGGCTAGCGTTCCCGGACGATGGCCGCCGACCTGACCGACGAGCACGGGTTGCCGCTGTGGCCGGCCGCCGAGCGCAACAAGCAGCCGATTGGCGAGACGCTGCGGAGCGTCCTGCCGGAGGCGGGGCTCTTGCTCGAGATTGCCTCCGGTACCGGACAGCACGCGGTGCACTTCTTGGGCGTGCTCCCCGATTGGACGATTCAGCCGTCGGACGCGGACCCGGCGCACCTCGAGACGCTGCGGCGCAGGGTCGCGCTCACGGCGAGCCCGCGCTTGCTCGCCCCGATCGAGCTCGACGTGACTCGCGAGCCGCCCCCACTCGCTCCGACGGCCATCTACTGCGCGAACATGGTTCACATCGCGCCGTGGGCCGCTTGTTTGGGGCTCTTCGCCGTCGCGTCGCGGCTCCTGCCGGGCTCCGGGCTCCTCGTGACGTACGGGCCGTACTCGGTGCGTGGCGAGCACACGGCTGAAAGTAACGACGCCTTCGATCGTTCGCTGCGCGATCGCAACCCGGAATGGGGTGTCCGCGACGTGACCGCCGTCGAGGACGCCGCACGCGCGCGAGGCTTCGGGCTCGCGGCGACTCACGCAATGCCCGCGAACAATCTGCTGTTGGTCTGGGAGCGACGGCGCAAGGCGTGAAGCGTGGCGCAAGCTCAGCGCGCGCGGTGGCGCGCGACGCTGCATCCGGTCGGCTCGTTCTGGGTTTCCGACCAGACCTCGAGATCGACGAGCCCGATGCGGCGGTCGCTCGTCCCGACGGTGACGGTCCGAGCCGGTTCACCGGTCACGGACGATGACGCGTCGAGCACCAGCAACGGAACCCAGCGTGCATTCGTGGGGCCGTCCGCGTCGAGGTCGACGATCAGCCCGCTGATCTTCGTCGTGTTGAGTGGCCCCCCGCCCGACACGGCGAGCTCGAACGCGACGTCGCCCGGCCCGGGCCCGAGCTCGAAGCCGCAGGAATCGTGCGTGAGCCCCGCCGTCCGCACGGCTGCACCCGTGAGCGTGTAGGCGCCCGTGTTGCAGAGCTCGTCGAGCAAGCGTGGCGCCGTCACGCTGACGACAGGCTTATTCTCGTTCGACTCCAACGTGCAGGCCCAACACAGGAGAGCGAGCAACACGAGTCGGCGCTTGCGGCGACCGTCAGCCGGCATCGAGCCCTCCCACGAGTGAGAGAGAAATCGTGCCGAAGTTCACCGCTCCCGCGAGGGACGACGGCTGCGCGACGCTCAGCGAGTAGGCGCTGAGCGCGAGCCCAACCCCGCCGTTTCGGCCGCGCCCCATCGCGCGCACGCTGGCTCCGAACGCCGGCGCCGCTCGCCAATCCGGCGCCTCGTGCAGCCACGCCTTGCCCCATCCGACCCCCAGCCAAGGCACGAGCTCGAGCTCGAACCACGGCGCATGGGGACGCGCGGCAAGCAGGCTCACCGGCACCTCGAACGCGACGATCGAGAACCGCTCCGAATAG
>DASUGE010000262.1:0-6938 GCA_036274215.1 Polyangiaceae bacterium
GCGCCCTCGAAGTCCACGAGCAGAGCGGCATTCCACTCAGCCGCTTCCACGAGCAGCACGGCTTTCGCGCCCCGCGCTACACGGCCCGGCTCCTCGGGGTGCGACGCGAGCCGCCCGAGCTCGACCGACGCATCGAAGCGCGCGTGCGCGCGATGTTTGCCGCGGGCTGGCTCGACGAAGTGCGCGACCTGCTCGCCGCCGGCCACGCCGAGACGCGCGCCATGAGCGCCGTCGGGTACAAGCAAGTCGCCGCGGCGTTGCGCGCCGAGGCTCCCGTCGAGCTCGAACCGCTCGTCGTGTCCGTGGTGCGAGCGACGCGCGTTTTTGCGCGGCGGCAGCGCACGTGGCTCCGTGATCAGAGCGTCGAGTGGGTTTTGCCGGAAGCTGAGCGCTAGGTCGCGGTGCCGCGCGGACCGGTGCTTCGCGCTTGTCTTCTACACGTTCGCGATCAGCGCCCAATTTCCCTGCGCTTCGGATTCGACGATGTTTTCGACCGACGCAATCGTTCGATCCTGCTCGGTTCGTATGCGCTCGAGGTGCTGCCGCGCGGCGTCGGCGCGCGTTTGAGCGTCGGACGCTTCCGCTTCGGCTTGCTTGGCGTCGGCCTGGTCGTCTTGGCTGGGCGCTTCGCCCACCAGCCGTCCGAGCGGAGCCGACATTCGCTCGAGCGCCTCGCCGCTTTTCATGATCACGCCCCAGCCGCCTTCCGGCACGGTGGCGTTTTTGGGGAACTTCCCGAACAATTGAGAGCTTGCCGTCGCGAGCCCCCCGAGCGCCGTCGCCCCGCCTTCGAGCCAGGCGCCGGCACGCGTGTCATCGGCCGCCTCGTGCAGCGCGGCCACTTCCTTCTCGAGCGCCTGGCGCCGCTCTTGCTGCGCCGCGCGGAGCTCGTCTTGGTCGCACTTGGCGCGGAGCTCGTCCGCGTCGAGCATGAGCTCTGCGAGCTGCACCATCGGGTCCGAGCTTCCAATTTCGTTCATGAGGCACCTCCCATGTGCGCGATGATGGCCGAATGGCCCGCGCTCTTGTCGCTTTCGATGTTCGAGACCGTGCGTTGACTGCGCTCGAGGTCGCGCGCCGCGTCTTTCAAGCTCTCGAATGCCATTTGCAAGCGCAGCCAATGGTCGGCTTGCCGACCTTCGGCGTGCTTCGCGTCAGCGCGCGCGTCGAGCGCGTCGCCTTCGTATTGACCTTGGATGACCCGGGCGCCGCTTGCGCCTATCACCGCCCCACCCTGCGAGGCGTTCGCGACGGACGCGACCGTCTTCCAAGCGTCGCTGGCGCTGCGCAAGTTCCCGCCGGCCACACCGACCAGCCCGCCGGCTATCGATAGCGCCATACATACTTTCGGATCGAGCCCGAGCCGGCTACCGACCTCCGCGGTGATCGACATCCCGGCAGTAACGAGGGCGAGGACCATCGGCGCTGCCGCGCCCCCCGTCCCTACGATCGCTGCCGCGGTAGCAATGACGCCGCAGATCGACGCGATGTCGCCCCCGAACACGTCGCTGATCTTACCCCAAAATCCGGCGTCCTCCTGGGCTTCCTCGGCGCGCTTCATCGCGCTCTTCATTTGCTCGCGGAGCTCTTCGATGAGCCGGTTCTGCGCTTCGATGTCCTGCCGTGCTTCCGCCGTTCTCGTTTGGTTGCTCACCGTCTGGAGGGCCAGGAGCGCGATGGCCGGGTCCGTGCTTGCGAGCGCATCGACGAGCGTTTGGTCGCCGACGACGGCATCGGGCGCGCGGTTCATGCCGCTAGAAAGCGCTTCCGTTGCCATGCGCCTCAGCCGCGGATGTTCCCGACGATGCTGTTCGCCGTCTGATCGCGGCTCGAAAAGAGATTCGAAGCGAGCTGCGATGTCTCTTTGGCGTCGGAGACGAGCTGTTGGATTTGCACGAGCTCGAGGCTGTCGATCTTGCCGAGGTTGTCGGTTTCGGCGTCGATGGATTCCTTCAGCCCGGCGACGGTCGTCTTGTCGGCGTTGACGCAATCCGCTGGATTCTGATCAGCGTCCGGATGATCCATCGCCACGATGGCGCCGCCAAAGAGGTCCTCCATGTCCTTCTCGTAAGGCGTGCCCTTGGCCTCGGTTTTGAGCGCGATCATCTGTTCGCGAACCGCTCTGAAGTCATCGACCGTCTTGGCGTTCTGCATGTCGGCCTTCAGCACGTTCAGCCCTTTGATCAGGTTGATCCGTTCGGTGGAGAGGTTCATCGCGTCCCGGAGCTCGCCGTATTGCTCGTTCGACTTCGTCTCGAGCCACGCCATGAGCTCAGCGTCGCTGACGTAGGCATGGGATGCGTCTCCGATGGGGTTCATGTCGGTCATGGTGGGAGAACCTTTCGCTTTCGAGCAGCGGTGGTGAAATTGCCGTGCTCACCTGCTGGGTCGGCCGGCGGGATCGCGAGTTGCGTGAGAAATTCACCGAGCAGGGCCTTGTGCGGCGGGGCTCGGGTTCGGCTATCCTCGTCGGTCGGATGGGACGCGCTGTCTCGGCTCGAGTCGTGGTGATCGCGCTCTTGTTCGCGTTGCCGAGCTTCGCGAAGCCGCCCGTGCGTCAGGCGCCGGCGAAGAAGGCGGCGAAGCCCGCTGCGAGCGCCCCGGCGGAGGAAACGAAGCCCGAAGCCGCGCCCGCGCCGCCGCCGGAGACGACGGTCAAATCCGCCGGCACCAAGCAGGAGGCGCCAAAGACGGGGAACGTCGCGAAAGTCACCGCTGTCGAAGAGAGCGGGTCCGAGAAAGGCGTGAAGACCTACAAGTTCAGCGCGGTCGAGGTCGAGGGTCGCCTCAAGTCACCGCAGATCGTCTACTTCCTCCGGCGCGTGCGCGCCGAGTTCGAAGCGGGCGATCTCGGTCATCGCTCCTTCATGCCCGAGCTCAGCGACACGCGGCGGAGCCCGTCGCTCAAATGAGTCGCCCCGCCCCGATGCCGGTCGTCCTGCGCACGGCGGCCGTGTGGGGCACGACCGTGCTCAAAGCTCGCGCGCTCGCGACGGGCCAGAGCCTGAAGTTCGGCGAGGATCCGGACTCGTTCGTCGCCAAGCCCGACGGGTCGCCCATGTCCGACTTCCCGATCCGGGCGGTCGCCGCCGGTTGGGAGCTCGATGCCCGCGGCGCCACGGGCGGCGAGATCATCCTTCGCGGCCGGCGCGAGAGCCCGGTGGCGCTCGGAGCGAGCAACGCGCCGATCCCCATCGTTGCGGGCGATTACGGCGTCATCCAGTACGGCAACTTCTCGGTCTTCTTCCAGTTCGCGGACGCCGTCCCCGCGCTCAAGAAGAAGCGTCGCTTCGACTGGGGCTTCTTCCTCTCCTTCATCTTCGCGATGATCGCGGTCGGCGGCGGCCTCGCCCTGATGTGGGCGATCACGACGCCGCGCGGCATCCCGAAGCCGCTCGAGCTCACGAGCCAGGCCGATCTCCTCGCCCAGCTGAACCTCAAGCCCGAGGACATCCCGCCGCCGCCCCAAGTCGGACAAGAAGACAAAGGCTCGGGCGTCCCCGATCCCGGCGCGAAGGACAAGAAGCCGCAAGGCGGCGGCAAGAAGATCAAGGGCGCCGAAGGCAAGCTCGGCAAGCAAGGCCCCGAGAAGGAAACCAAGCAGACGGGTGACCCCGCGGCGGGTCTCGGCGGCATGGCCGAAGCGCTGAACTCGGAGGTCGGCGACGAAGTGAAGAAGACGCTCGGCACGATCAGCTCCGTTGCCGACGCGCTCGGCGGCCTGCGCTCCGACTCGATTGTTTTGGGGCAGGGCTCCGGCACCGGGCTCAAGGGCGGCGGTCCCGGGGGTGGCGGCACGACCGAGGGCGGTGTTCCGTTCGGCTCCGGTACGCTCGATACGGGCTGGGGTCCCGGCAAGGGCGGCGGCTTCGGCAGCGGCTCGGGCGGTCCCGGCGGACGCGGGCTCGGTGGACCGGGCAAGGGTGGTCTCGGTGGCGGGGAGGGCTCCGGTACCGGAACCGGCGATGGCGAGCGCAAGGTCGCGGGCGGTGGCGCGGCGAAGGTCGGGCAAGGACTCACGCCCGAGCAGATCCGGCGCGTCGTGCTCTCGCGCCAAGGCGCGTTCCAAGCTTGCTACGAGATCGCGCTCGCCAAGGATCCGAGCGCCAAAGGCGGCGTCACGATTTCGTTCAGCGTGAGCCCTGGTGGCGACGTCGCGAGCGCCAGCGTGTCGCACAGCTCGCTCGACAATCAGCGTGTCGAGGGCTGCATGCTGCGCACGTTCAATCGCTTGAAGTTCCCGACGGCGGACAAGGCGACGAACGCCGCGTTCCCATTCGTGTTCAAGGGGCACTGAGCTTGCATGGAACCGAGAAGGACTCGCTCAGGAAGCCGATCATGCTGAAAACACGCCGGTTCCGCGCTTCGGCGCTGGGGGCTCTCGGCCCCGCCCTGGGGCCACGCGCCCACGTCCTCGCCGTTATCGCGCTCGCCGCGGCTTTCGCCGGCTGTAGCGGCGACGAGAAGACTCGCATGCTGCCCCCGTCACAGGTGGCGATGAATCCCGCCGTCACGCCGGTCTTCGAGACCGACGAGATGAGCATCTACGAGGTGAAGAAGGGACTCGCGTTTCCGATCCTCGCGCCCGAAGAGACGATGCCCGCGGGCGACTACACCCCGTACGACCGCGAGCCGTGGGTGAAGCTCGACGACGTGCGCGTGCAGCTCTCGTGGACGCTGTCGAACCTCGACAAGCAAGCGCACAACGTGGAGGTGCTCGTCGATCCGTGGACGGAGTTCGGGCGCTACTGGCCGGGCCTCACGCTCATCGATGCGGAAGAGGGCGAGTACAAGCCGAACTTCTCCGGCATCGACCACTATTATCACCTCGAGGGCACGGGCGCCGGCGACGCTTCGCGCGCGCGCGGCACGTACACGTACGACGACATGGACGAGCTCGCGCGCGATTTCGCGACCGTCATGAACCTGATTCGCACGCCGCCGACGACGTACCCCGGCGGCGGCTACGTCGAGCCCGAGGATCAGGCGGCCATCCTGCCCGCGTACGTGAACCACGCGTTCGACTTCCAAAACCGCTCGAACAAGGATCCGCTCCTCAAGCAGTACATCCCGACGAACGTCGCGGGTCTCACGGGCGTCGACTTCGGTCTGCGCACCTACGAGCAGGCGACGATCGCGCTCGAAGTGGTGCTCGAGATCACGGACCTGGCGGGCGATCACGTGCGCGACGAGGGCGCCGACGACCCGATCCTCGCGCCGACGGACGTGATCATCACGGTGGGCACGGCCGGTCCGGCGATGTAGTTTGCCAGCGGGGGAGGGAGTCGGATGCGTTTGCGGTACATCGTCGTCGCTGGCCTGCTCGGCGCCGCGTGCGCCTCGGGCCCGCCGCTGCTGTTGGGTCAGCCGATCAAGAAGGAAGTGGCGATTCTCGTGCACGTCTCCGGAGCGGCCGCGCACGGCGACCAGTTTGGAGGGATCGGCGCCTTGGTCGACGCCGTCTCCGACGGGCTCGGTGAGCGAGGTGTTCGAAGTCAGATCTATGCGGCGGACGACGACCATCCGGGCACGCCTCGTATCGAGATCACGGTCCAGCGCTGGGGCATCGGCGACGTCACCGCTCGAGCGGTGACCAATGTCATCGTGGGAGTGCCGATCGGCTCGAGCGGCTCTTACGACGTCGTCGTCAAGTACTACCGCGATGGCGACACCCGCCCGACCTGCACCCGTGACTTCACCGGGAGCGTCAGCGGAACGGACTACGAGGCGTCCGCGGACGAGGGCGGGTCGGTTGGAAGGCACATCCTTTCTCAGGCGCTGAGCAAGACGTGCGGCTGAAGCTCGCGAGGGCGACTACGGGGGTCGATTTTAGCACCGGACAGAGGCTCCTTTTTCACTGGGTAGCCGCCCAATAACCGCAGCGGGCTCCCCGCCCGCGGTGGAATCTCGCCGCGCGTAGGGATACCGTAGGCGCGATGCGCGCCGGAGGAGTCGTGCGCTGGATTGGTGCGGCCGCGGCTTGCTCCGGCCTCGTGCTGGGCTGCGCGTCGGTGAAGTGGAGCGGCGAGCACCGCGTCGAGTATCGGCTGCCGCAGCGCTTCTACCTTTCGGTCGACGTGACCGACCAGGTGCGGAGCGCCGATCGCGACGGCGCCGTGGCGGAGCTCGCCGGCGTGCTGCATCACGACATCTGGGAGCGCGGATACGACGCGTGGCTCGTCTCGCCCGCGGCTAGCCGCGATCGTTACCCTCGGATCGAGGTGCTCGTTCGGCAGTGGCGCCGTCAGAGCGACGAGATCGATTGGTTCGGTGGGGTCGGGCACGCGGAGATCGACGCCGACTGCACCGTGCTGATGACTCCCAACGCGCAGCCCGTGTTCGCGGGACGCATTCGTGGTCGCCTCGATCTCGTCGACTATGCCTTGAGCGCGACTCCTGCATCGGCCGCGGCCGCGGATGCCATTGCCGATGAAGTGCTCGGCTCGACGTTGCGAGATCGCGCTGTCCCGTACGCGCCACCCGCGCCGAGCGGCTCCGCCAGCGTCGCGCTGCCGGCTCCCGCGGCTCGCCCCGCGGCGTCGACGGCAGCGGTGGTGGCGGCGAGGCCTGCGCCCTCCCCGTCAGCGTCCGTACCGGCGTCGGCGGGCGGCGCGCCGGCTGCGCCTCCGACTGCTGCCGCCGCGGCTGCCTCATCACCCGTCGCGTCGGCGCCCGGTGTGACACCGAGCGCCGTGCCCGCCGTTCCGACCGGGAGCTTTCCGGTCGACTAGCTCAGCGGTGGGGCGCTTCGCTCTGGTCGAAGAGCTGGCGCACCTCGCATTCGCCGCGTTACGGGCCCACTCCGGGGTCGAACATCGGACGCACCTCGGACTCGCACTCGAAGCCGGGCCAGTGGATGCGGTGAAGCTCCATGAACTCCGTGGCGACGCGCACGGCTTCGGACTTCTGGTCGGCCTTGAAGATGGCCCAGCCGCCGA
>DASUGE010000263.1:0-8968 GCA_036274215.1 Polyangiaceae bacterium
TTTTGCCGCCTGCTCGAGCGACACGACGAACTACTTCGACACGCCGAACCCTGCCGCGGGAAAGAGCGCAGCCGGCACGGGCGGCTCGGCTGCTGCGGCGGGTGGCAGCAACGGCGATTCCGGCGGAGCCGGGGGCTCGAAGGCAGGCACGGGCTCGGAGGCGGGCGGCAGCGGTGGGGACAAGCCGAGCAAAGGCGGAACCGGCAACGGCGGCTCGTCCAATCCCACGGGTGGAACACCGAACGTCGGCGGCTTGGGCGGCAACGCGCCCAACCAGGGCGGAACCGGCAACGGCGGCTCGACCGAAGGCGGCATGAGCGGCGAAAGCGGCGCCGGCGAGACGGGCGCCGGTGGAACCACCGGTGGAACGGGCGGGACTCAGTCGGCGGGCGGCGAAGGCGGCATGCAGGGCGGCATGGCGGGCGATCCAGGCGGCGGCGGCACCGGAGGAGCTCACGTCGGGGGCACGGGCGGAACCGGTGCAGGCACCGGCGGCACGGGCGGCCAACCCGGCGCCTGCGAAGCCGACGACGACTGCGCGAAGAGCGAATACTGCAAGAAAAGCTCCTGCGACGCCGCGAAGGGCACCTGCACCGAGAAGCCGGCGAGCTGTACCGGCACCAGCGCGGCCCTGAACCCGGTCTGCGGCTGCGATCACATGACGTACTACACGGCGTGCGTCGCCGCTCAGGAAGGCGTCAACGTCGCGTCGAGCGGCGCCTGCGGCAGCGGCGCGGCCACCTGCAACCGCATCGACGGCGGGAGCTCCTGCTCCCCGGCGCGCGCCCGCGCTGCCTGCTACCGCACGCGCTCGACGAACTCGTGCAACACCGGCAGCCCGCCGAACGAAGGCGTCTGCTGGGTCCTGCCCGAGACGTGCCCGACCGAAGAAACGCTCGAGCTCGACTGCAACAACGGCGGCACGCCGATCTGTCGCGGTCTGTGCGACGCGCTCGAGAAGAACCGGCCGCTCATTCGTAACTCCAACCAGTGCGACTGAGCTCGCGCGCGCCCGCGAGCGCGCCGATTCGAATGACGGCGTGACCACGCGCGGCACGTAACGTCGCGCGCGGGCGCGCCGTTCACTCGATGGTCGAATTCACGATGTCTCGCGTCATCTCGTCGTGCATCGAAATACCCGGGAGCGCGTTCCAGCCTCCGCCCGTGTTGTCCCGCACGGTGGAGTCGTGGATGCGTATCGTCCCGACGTGGTCGTTGCACACGAAGAAGATGCCGCTGCCGTACGCCTTCACGTCGTTGTGCTCGATGAGCGAGCCGTAGATGGACAGCGTCAGGCTGTTTCCGTCGTTGTAGATGGCACCGCCGCTGCCGCCGCCGGGCGTCCCCGAATCGGCGGGGTTACCCCCGTTGCCGATCGCGTGATTGTACGAGAAGACGCTGTTGTAGATCGACCACGACACGCCGATGCTGCTGATGCCGCCGCCGTTCGAGCAGGTGTTCCCGAAGCCATCCGCGCCGCCGAAGGTGCTGTTCACGACGTAGACGGGCTTGTTGTCCGACTGCTGGAACACGCGCACCGCCCCGCCGACGTCGGGCCCCGTATCGGCGCACACGTTGTTGAAGAAGCGCGTATTCACGAGCTTGAAACGACCGCCGCTCGCGTAGATAGCGCCTCCGCCGCCGTCCGAATCGATACCGTACGACTTGGCGTTCCCGTCGATGAACGTGATGTTCTGGACGGTGAGCTCGGGGTACGGCTGGTTGTCGCAGTGGCTCGTCGTCCAGTGTTGCGCTTCGTCGCACGTATTCATGTAGAGGATACGCGTCGTCCCGCCGCCGCTCAGCGACACCTTGCCGCCACCGTCGATGACGACCTTGTCGCTCGCGTCGTTGAACACCTTGGCCGGCTCCGTGAGGGTGATGGTCACCGGCTCGTCGCCGCAGTCGAACGTGATGACGCCACCCGCCGCGACCGCCTCGATGAAGTCCTGCGCCGTGCAGCTCTCCTTCGTGCCCGTGCCCACGACGTGATCCGGCGTCGAGGAATCCGCAGGCCCCGCCTCGGCCGGCACGTCGGCGCGGCCGTCGGGGTTGCCTGCCGGCGGGCCGTCGTCCGGATGGGTGAGCGGGTTGTCGATGCTGCCACTGCCCGACGAGCCGCTCGCACCCGAGACGCCGCTGCTCCCGCCCGCACCGGCGTTGCCGGATCCGCCGCTCGAACCGCTGGTGCCCCCGTCGTTCATCGCCCCGCCCTTCCCGCTCGAGCCGCTGCTCCCGCCCTTGGCGCTCCCACTCGAGCCCCCGCTCGCCTTGGTGCCGGAGCTTCCACCAGCGCTCTTGGAGCCCGAGGAGCCGCTCGAGCCGCCGCTCGCGGAGCTCCCCGCGCCGCCGCCAGTGCCCGCAGGTGCGTCCTCGTCCGAGCCGCTGCAGCTCGCCGTCGAGAGCAGCGTGAGCAACGCACCCAAGCTCACGATCGACGTTCGCATCAAGATCATCGCGCGCACCTCGGCTCGAAAATTTATCCGAGAACGCTCACGCGAACCAGGGCGGGGCGAGTTTGTACAATCCGATTTCGCACACCTTTGCGCACATGCGAACACTGCGCACGGGCTCGGGCGCCGCGCGCGGTTCGTGAAACGTCGACTCGCGCGGTCAGCCAGCGCGCAGGCGCTTCACCGCTTCTGCAACGTCTTTTCCACCGACGCTCGCGCCGCTCGTTTTGAGGTGCTTCATCGCGATGCCCGTCGCCTGCCCGTCGTTGCCGGCTCCACGGACGGCGTCGCGCACGGGCTCGAGCGCCGCGACGATGGCGTCGACGTCGAGCACCTTCGGTAGGAACGCCGACAGGACGCGCGTCTCTTCTTCGAGCACTCGGCGTTGCTCGGCGTCCGGCCCGCTCGCGAGCGACTCGTCGTTCGACTTGATGAGCTTCTTCAGGATGGCGCGCGCCTCGTCGTCGTCGCCTTTTCGCCCGTCGCGCGCGGCCTCGGTCGTGATCTCGCCGACCGCGACGCGCAGGATCTCCTTCTCGATGACGTTGCCGGCCTTCATCGCGCGAAACATCTGGGCCTTGATCTCGTCGAGCAGCATGGCGTCTCCCGAAGAGCTACCATGCTTTCCACCGCAGGAGGAAACCCATGACCATCGAAGTAGGCTCTCGTCTTCCCGACGCCACGTTGCGCGAATCGATCGAGTTCGGTGCGGCGTGTCCGCTTGCCCCGAACCCCGTCAGCGTCGCGGAAGCGACGCACGGCAAGCGCATCGTGATCTTCGGGCTCCCCGGCGCCTACACCTCGACCTGCTCCGCCCAGCACGTGCCGAGCTACCTCGAGAGCTACGACGCGCTCAAGCAGAAGGGCGTCGACGAGATCTGGTGCGTCTCGGTCAACGACGGCTACGTGATGGCCGCCTGGGGTCGCGAGCAGAAGGCGCTCGGCAAGATCCGCTTCCTCGGCGACGGCGCGGCCGAGTTCGCCACGAAGCTCGGCCTCACGCGCGACCTCACGAGCTCGGGCATGGGCGTTCGCATGCAGCGCTGCTCGATGCTCGTCCAAGACGGAATCGTGAAGAGCCTGCACGTGGAGGCTCCCGGCAAGTTCGAGGTGAGCGACGCCGCGACGATGCTCAAGGACCTCGCCGCCGTGTAAGACAATCGCGCGCTACCGGGGCCGGCGCGACGGCTGGCACGACGCCACGGCCGTCGTGATGGCGATTCCAGCCGGAGCGGCGCGGCCCGCTCGCCGCGGGTTAGCGTTCCGGGCCGAACCTGCTACTACCCGGCCCCCATGGCAGCCATCGAGGTCGACGACGTCAGCAAGGCCTACGGCGGGAAGAAGCTCTTCCTCGAGGTCAGGACGACCTTCACCCCCGGGCGGCGCTACGGCCTCACCGGCCCGAACGGCGCCGGCAAGTCCACGTTCCTCAAGATCCTATCGGGCGAGATCGAGGCCGACACGGGTGCGGTTCGGCGCCCCGAGCGGACCAGCGTCCTCAAGCAGGACCAGTTCGCGTTCGAATCCTGGCGCGCCCTCGACGTCGTCATGATGGGCAACGCCAAGCTCTGGGCGGCCATGTCCGAGAAGCACGAGCTGCTCGGCAAGGCGAACCTGACCGATGCCGAGGGCATTCGGCTCGGGGAGCTCGAGGGCACGATCGCCGAAGAAGACGGCTATACGGCCGAGTCGGACGCCGGCGAGCTCCTTTCCGGTCTCGGCATTCCCGAGAGCGATCACGAGAAGGTGATGAGCGAGCTGCCCGGTGGCAGGAAGCTCCGCGTCCTCCTCGCTCAGGCCCTATTCGGGCGCCCCGACGCGCTCCTGCTCGACGAGCCTACGAACAACCTCGACATCGACAGCATCCGCTGGCTCGAGCGCTTCCTCTCGAGCTACCGCGGCGTGCTCATCACGATCTCGCACGATCGCCGGTTCTTGAACCGCATCTGCACGCACATCGCCGACATCGATTACGAGACCATCATCGTCTACACGGGCGGCTACGACGAGATGATCCGCGCGAAGGGCCAGGTGCGCGCGCGCATCGAGTCCGAGAACGCCGACCGCTCGAAGAAGATCGAGCAGCTGCAGGACTTCGTCGCGCGCTTCGGCGCCGGCACGCGCGCCTCACAGGTGCAGAGCCGCAAGAAGCAGATCGATCGCCTCTCGCTCACCGACCTCAAGCGCTCGAACATCGAGCGCCCCTTCATTCAGTTCCTCGTCAAGAAGCCCTCCAGCAAGCAGACGCTCACCATCGACGGGCTCGACAAGGCCTGGCCCGAGGTCACGGTCTGCAAAGGCTTCCGCGCCGTCATCACCAAGGGCGAGCGCGTCGCGATCATCGGCCGCACGGGCGTCGGCAAAACCACCCTCTGTAAGATGTTGATGGGCGAAGTGAAGCCCGACGCCGGCAAAATCGAGTGGGGCACCGGCACCAGCATCGGCTACCTCGCCCAGGATCACCGCGCAGACATCCCGAACGGCCAGACCGTCACGCAGTTTTTGCACTCCTTCGACCAGAAGGCGAACCTGCAGGAGATCCGCGGCCTCCTCGGCCGCATGCTCTTCAAGGGCGAGGAGGGCATGAAGCCCACCGACGCCCTCTCCGGCGGCGAAGCCGTGCGCCTCATCTTCTCGAAGCTCATGCTCACGAAGGACAACGTCCTCGTCCTCGACGAGCCCACGAACCACCTCGACCTCGAATCGATCGTCGCCCTCGGCGACGCCCTCGAAAAATACGAAGGCACCGCCTTCGTCGTCACCCACGACCGCGACCTGGTCTCGACCTTCGCGACGCGCATCTTCTCCTTCACCGACAACGGCCTCATCGACTGGCAAGGCACCTACGACGACTACGTCGAACGCTTCGGCGGGGACGACGGCCCGGAGAAGGGCGCGAAGAGCAGCGAGCAAGAGACGACTGCAAGCGCCTGAGCCGGGGTTGGGGGCAGGTCAGGGTCAGAGTCAGGGTCAGAGGTAGGGTCAGGGTCAGAGTCAGGGTCAGGGTTCAGGTGGTTGGGGTTCGGGATGGGGTGCGGGGTGCGGTGCTCGCGCACTGTGGAAACGGGCGTCAATATGGCGCCTAGCGACCAGGCTCGATGAGGCGCACCAGCGTGCCGATGACTTGGCGAAACAGTGCGCCAAGCTCGGGGCCACAGGGCCGACGAAGCCCATGGCCTCCGCGGTCTCCAGACATGCGAGCGTTTCCCGCGCCGACGCGGCCGCCGATTGAAAGCGCGCCTGCCGGTTTTTCCCGCGGCTGTAAGCGCCTTCAGCGGTGTTGAGCGGAACGCTGACGAGCGCCCGCTCCATCTGATCCGCGAGCGACGGGCTTCGCAGGCGCAGCCCGCGAATCACCGGCGCCAACCGACGGACCAACTCGAGAACGACTGGATAGATCTTGAGCATGGACGTGTTCCTCCTTGCCCTCGCGGATCGGACAGGGCCCGCGGCCGTTGCGCGCGACCCGCCCAAGACGAGACCCGCCAGTCGCTCCCCGTATCCGCAGTGCGCGAGCCCCGCACCCCGCACCCCATCCCGACCCCAAAAACCCTACGCCGACCCTCCGAACCCCCACCCCTGACTTTGACCCTGACCTTGACCCTACCTCTGACTCTGACTCTGACCCGCCCCTCTCCCACAAAATACACGACCGCCCAGGCAGCTCTAACGCCACCCGAGCGATCGTTAAGTTCACCCGACGCGCTACGCGTCGGGTCGCTACTCAGTAGCGATCGCGACCGCGACCGCCGCCGCCACCGCCGCCGCGGAAGCCGCCACCGCCACCGCCGCCGCCGCTGCGCTGCGGGCGCTCCTGCGCTTCGTCGACCTTGATCTGGCGGCCGTCGAGCGTTTGACCGTTGAGCTGCTGGATGGCCGCGGCCGCCGCCTGGGGCGTGCCCATGGTGACGAACGCGAAGCCGCGCGGCTGACCCGTCTCGCGATCGGTGGGCATCGTCACCTCGCGCACCTCGCCGCAAGCGGCGAAGGTGGCCTCGATGGTGGCCTGAGACGTACCGAACGAGAGATTTCCTACGAAGAGACGATTACCCATGATGACTTTCTACTTACCGATCCGGAAAAGGGGAGCGCCCGTTTAGGGCGGAGCGCCCGGGGTGTCAACTGCTCCGACCGTCGAGGGGCCGGCGCCGTTTCTGACCCTGCCACCACGGCTGCGCCGGCCGGTGCTCCGACGGCGCGCGCTCCGGCTGGCGGAAACCATTGCCCGACCCCCCTTGGGGCCGCGCCGCTTGCGCTCGCTCGGGCTGACGGAAACGATCACCGGGACCCGCTTGCGGGCGGGCTGCGTGCGCTCGCTCGGGCTGGCGAAACCGATCGCGCGGACCCGCGGGCTGGCGGTCGAATTGCGCCGGTTCGGGCTGACGGAAACGTTCGCGCTGGCCGGCGTTCGGGTGCCGCGGTGCGGAGCCGTGGCCGTTCGCCTCGGCCATCGCGGGCGGCGCCGCGCTCTGCTGCGCATCGCCGGCTGCCGCCGAGGCACGCTCGCGCGCGATCTCGAGCACGTGCAGGCGATGGCGCAGGAGGCGCTCGATGTCGCCGAGCAGCGGCCGCTCCTCGCGATCGCAGAACGAGATGGCGCGCCCTTGCGAGCCGGCGCGGCCCGTGCGGCCGATGCGGTGCACGTAGCTCTCCGGAACGTTCGGCAGGTCGAAGTTGAAGACGTGCGAGACGCCGTCCACGTCGATGCCGCGCGCGGCGATGTCGGTCGCGACGAGGACGCGCGTCTTGCCCTGCTTGAAGCCCGTCAGCGCTCGCTCGCGGGCGTTCTGCGACTTGTTGCCGTGGATGGCGGGCGCGACGATGCCCGCGCGCTCGAGCCGGCGCGAGAGCTTGTCGGCGCCGTGCTTGGTGCGCGTGAAGACGATGGCGCGCTCGATCTCCGCGCCGCGCAGGAGCTGCTCGAGGAGCTCGCCCTTGTGGTCCTTCTGCACGAAAACCACCGATTGCTCGATGGTTTCGGCCGCGGTGACCTTCGGCGTGACGGAGACGCGCACGGGGTCCTTCAGCATGCTCTGCGCGAGCTGCTCGATCGGGCGCGGCACCGTCGCCGAGAAGAACAGCGTCTGCCGCTCCTTCGGCAGCGCGCCGAGCACGCGGCGCACGTCGTGGATGAAGCCCATGTCGAGCATGCGATCGGCCTCGTCGAGGACGAAGTGCGCGATCTGGTCGAGCTTGACGATGCCCTGCCCCATCAGATCGAGCAGGCGCCCCGGCGTGGCGACGAGCAGCTCGGGCTTCTGGCGCAGAGCCTGCTCCTGCCGGTACTGGCTGACGCCGCCGTAGATGACGGCGTGACGTGCGTGAAGGTGCCGGCCGTACGCCTCGATGCGCTCGGCGATCTGCGCCGCGAGCTCGCGCGTGGGAGTGAGAATGAGCACGCGCAGCGCGTTGCCGCGCGGCAGGTTGGCGAGCTGATGCAGGATCGGCAGCACGAAAGCCGCGGTCTTACCGGTGCCCGTCTGCGCGCACGCGAGCACGTCGCGCCCCGTGAGCGCGGCGGGAATGACCTCGCGCTGCACGGGCGTCGGCTCGAGGTAGCGCTCGTCCGAGGTGGCGCGAACAATCGCGGGAAGCAGGCCGAGGTCGGAGAATGGATTTTGGATCGATGAATTCACTGTGGATCTTGGTTCTGCGGCGGACGCCGAGTGTTTCTCGGGCGTCGTCTTTTCGAAGTTGGGGCGCGAGCATGACCGCCGCGGGTCTCTGCGCCTGGCGGCACCCTCCTGGGGCCGCTCTCCCTTTCGACCTACCGAAGCCGCGCTAATACGCTTTTCGGAATGCCCGCCGGGCGGGACGAACAGCGAGCGGACTCGCCGGTCAGGTCAGAAGGTGGCGGGGTTCTAGCTCAAGCTCGTGCGCTCGGCCAGCCTTCGCGCGCAAATCGTTCCGGCCGTGGCGCCGGCAGTGCCCCCGGAAAGCCGGAAAATCAATGGGAATCCGCGCGCCGGCGCACCTCGAGAGCCTTCAGCACGACCCCGAGCACTTCGCTCAGCACGTTATAGAAATTCCCGTCGCGCTCGCTCGTCGGCAGGACGGCGAGCCCGAGCGCTTCCTCGCCGTAGCAGAGCGGCAGGGCGAAGACGGAACGCTTCGCGAGCTGCTCGAACGCGGGCGGGACGAGCCGCTCGGTCGGGTAGACCGTCATCTGCGGCTGGATCGTCTTCGCGTCGAAGCCGAAGGCGAGCTTCAGCTGATCGAGGGAGCCGGGCGTCGCGAACTCGGATACCACGCACGCGTCGACGCCGAGGTTCGGCAGATGAGCCGCGAGCGCCGTCGACAAGAGCGCCTGCGGACCGAACATGCGCGCCGAGAGCTCGCGCGCCAAGCGGTGCGTGAGGTCGTGGAACAGATCCTCACGCGCCAAGCGCAGGCGCGTCGCGAGCTCGTCGGCGACGCGGCGGTTCTGCTCGAGCTCGCGCGCGTTTCCCGCTGCGAGCCGCCGCAACAGCGGATCGAGTGCGCGCGCGAATTCGCCCTTGCTGCCGTGAATCTCC
>DASUGE010000264.1:0-6932 GCA_036274215.1 Polyangiaceae bacterium
GGGATCGTGAAGCGCGACAGCGCGTGGTCTCTGAAATCGGGGGAAACGTAGCCGATGCGCAGCCGGCGCGCGGGGGAACGCTCGTTGTCGTGCGGCGGCGCCTGGGCCGTGAGCGGTCGCGCGTGCCGATCATTCCATGCCCGCGCCTCGGCAAGCATGTCGCGCGCGCTGACGTGCGGCCAAAACTGCATGTTGAACAGGAGAACGCTCTGCGCCAACGGATCGTCCGGACGCAGCGCGATGGCGTCGCGGTACACCGCCTCCGTCTCCTCGTAGCGCCCGGCATCGTCGAGCGCCGTGTCGAGCAGCCCGCGAGCGGCGTGAAAGTTTTGGTCAATCTCGAGCGCTCGCCGGAAATCGACGATGGCCTCGTCCAAGCGACCGGCGCCCGCGTTGATGGAGCCGAGGGCCGTGTGCACGTAGGCCGACCGCGGCTCGAGCTTCAGCGCCGCGCGGTACCAAGCGGCAGCGTGGTCCACTCTCCCGCTGACGCGCAGCGCCGTGCCGAGCGCGGTAAAGAGCTCCGCTGGACGTTCTTCCGCTTCGGGGCCGCGAGCCTGAGGAGCCGCCGCGACCGGGGCGCTTGCCCTGCTTCGTAGCGTCACCAGCCGAGCGCTTGCCTCGGCCAGACCCGGTTCGAGCTCCAGCGCCCGCGCATAGCACTCTGCCGCCGCAGCCAATTGTCCGTGCGCCTCGAACGTGAGTGCGAGCGTGAAGACGGCTGGGGCGAAGTCCGGCTGGCGAGCGATGGCCGTAGACAAGACACGCACGGCGTCGCGCACGCGCCCGAGACGCCCGTACACGCCGCCGAGGTACGAGAGGAAGAAGACGTTGTTCGGCGCGGCGCGAACGGCTTGCTCGAGCTGCGCGCAGGCTTCTTGCAGTCGTTCGAAAGTCAGCATCTTCGGCCAGCTCTTCGGCCGCGACCATGAATGCAGCTCAATCCTCGACGACCTCCCGCACCAACCAAGACCCGTTTGGAGTGAGTGGCTCGAACCCCCGCGATCCATTTCGGAAAATGTCTATTTTGCCGGCGTGATACTTCTCACCGCGCTATTGGTTGCGCCCCTTCCTTTTTATGACTCCGCGTTTCATGACTCCGCGCACTACGTCGTCCTCGCCCGAGCGGCGGCGACTGATGCCTGCCAGCAACCCCGGGCGGTACCGTCCCCGAGCGTGACGGATCGCGCTGCCGGCAAGGCGGTATGCCGGCGACTGCTCCCGGAGTCGGTCCTGTGCCAGGCTGAGCCAGCGCCGTGCGCGGAGACACGGCGCTTTACGGCGAAACCGCCGGAAATTCGCCGCTCCGGGCTGGCATATGGCTTGCTGCTCAGGGGCGAGCATGCGCCACACAGGCTTCGGTGTGCTCGTCGTCCTTTGCGTGAACTGCGGGGGTGCAAGCGATCGCGCTGACGACGCTCCCGCCGGCACGGGAGGTGGAGTCGCAGCGACGGGAGGCGACGCCGGCACGAGCGGGAGCGCATCGCGCGGCGGCTCGAGTGGTGCGAGCGGAGCGAGCGGTGCGGCGGGCTCGGTCGGAAGCAACGGCGGCACGAGCGGCAACGGCGGCAACGGCGGCACGACGAGCGGAGGGGAAGGCGGATCCGGCGCGAGCATGGCCGGCGACGGCGGCTCGACGACGGGCAGCGGCGGAACCTCCGGAACGTCGAGCGGAACGACGTGCGCGGCAACGGCAAGCGGTGCGTGGACACCCATGTCGACGACGGGCGCGCCGTCCGGAGTCACGAACGCCACCGCGAGCTGGTGGACCGGGACTGAGCTTTTACTGCGCGCCAGCCAGATCTGGCACGCCTACGACCCCTGCAAGAACGCTTGGCGAAGCCTCAGCACGGCGGAGCGCCCGACGTTCGCGGAGACGTACCCCGCGGACTACGACGGCAAGCGGCTCGTGATCCACGAAGCATTCCAGAGCAGCGGCGGTGAGAACCCGGTGAGCTTCGGCTACTACGACGTCGCGAACGACGCCTGGGTCGCGCCGGCCACGGACGGAATGCACACGTCGGCAAACCGGGCCAAGGTGCTCACGGGCGACGAGCTCCTGCTCTGGGGCGGCATGGACCCGATGCCGGGCGAGGGCTTGGCCGCGCTCACCTGGGCATCCAGCAACACGGGCAGCATCTTCGATTTCGCCGCGGGGTCATGGCGCGCGATGAGTCTCGAGGGAGCTCCCGCCGCGCGCGTCGTCACGTCGACGATGTACGACTTCGAGGACGGCAAGTTCGCAGTCTGGGGTGGACGAATCGCGAAGCACGTCATCTCGAGCGAGCTCAGCCAGCAGGAGTACGATGACTGCGATCCCGATACGGGTATTTGCCCACTGCTCCCCGGTGGCGGCATCTACGAGCTAGCGACCGATCGCTGGCAAGCAATCAGCGAGGAAGGCGCACCGCCCCCACGCAACACGCCGATCGTCGAGTGGTACGAGGGCAAGCTGCTCGTGCTGCTCGGCCAGTCGTACCCCGACTCGTCGAGCTGGCGTACCTTCCACGACGGAGGCCTCTACGACCCGAAGACGAAGCAGTGGACGCTGTTCGACGGCCCGGCGGAAATCAAGCGCCCGAAGGTCGACGGCTGGCCGCACTTCTGGGCGGACGGCGGGCTTTGGATCTCGGACGACGATTCGGGCTTGTGGGTCCTCGATCCCGAAGCGCTGACCTTCCGCTCCGTACCCGTCACGACGCCCGAGGGGCCGGTTTGCAAGCCGTCCGGCCCGACGACGACGGTGTGCCGAGATCCCGACAAGACGAGCTTTCTCGGTTCCTTCGACACGTCGAGTTGGTCTTGGTCGCTGAAAGAGCTGCCCGATTTTCTCGGAGAGTGGCAGTCCCCGCTCGAGTTTTGGACCGGCTCGACGCTGATCCGTTGGGGCGGGCAGCATCCGGATCCCGATTGGATGGCACAAGGGTGCCCACCGGATTTCCCCGTGTGCGACCCCGTCGGCCCGCCGATGATCCCGAACGTGAGCGGCGGGCTCTACCGTCCCTAACGCTCAGTGGATGCTCAGCCCCGCCGTGCGCAGCCGCTTCAGCGCCTCGCGATTGCCCGGATCGAGCAACGCCGCCTCGCGCCATTCGCGTCCGGCACCCACTTTGTCGCCCGACTTGGCGAGCGCGTCCCCGAGCACGAGCCGCGCGCCGGAATTCCGGGGCGAAACGTCGACGCCGCGGCGCGCCCACGTGACGGCCGCCTCGAGGTCACCGAGCTCGAGCAGCACGTACGCGAGCCCGCTGCGCGACGCCTGGCTCTTTGGCTCGAGCAAGGCGGCACGCCGAAATGAGCGCTCCGCCGTCACGAGGTCACGATGCCGAAGCGCGTTGTCCGCCTGCTTCGCGGCCCGCGTCACGAGAGCGCGGACGGCCGCCTCGTTCGTCCCGTCGATGCGCGCCGCGGTAATCCACGCTTTCTTCGCCTCGCTCTCGTTCCCGACGCGGGCCAGCGCGTCCCCGAGCGCGTCCTGCGCCCCGAGGTTGTTCGGAGCGAGCTCGACCGCACGCCGCGCCCACGTCTCCGCCTCGGGTCCATCCCGGCGTAGCAAAAGGACGAGCGAGAGCTCGAGCGCGATCTCGGCGTTCTTCGGGTTGTAGTTGGCGGCGCGACAGAGCGACATCTGCGCGAGGTTCAGGTCGCCGCGCACGATCGCCGTGCGTCCGGCGCGCATCGCCTGCAGCGCGGCGCCCGGGTAGTAGCCGTTGTGCGGTGGATCCGCCGCGAGCAGCGTCTTGCAGTCGGGCACGTCGCGACCCGAGCCGTCGGACGCCGCCGGCGAGACATCCGCTTGCGCCGAGGGCGCGGGCGGCGCGGGCAGCTCGCTGGCAACGGGCGCGGCCGGCGCGGGGTTGCTCGGCACGGGCTCGCGCGCCGCGGCTTGCTTGGTTCCCTCCTCGCGCGCAAGCTCGCGCGCGGCGGTCGGAGGCTCCGGCGGGCGATGCGGGCTCACGAGCCAGCGCGCCCCCGCGTAGAGCAGCACGATCAATAGGCCCTGCAGCGCCCCGAGACCGACGAGCACCGCGGCGACCTTGCCGGAAATGCGCTTGCCGTGGAGCTTCGCGTCCTGACGCGCAAACCACGCCGCAAGCCGCTCCCACTTGACTCCGAAGCCCTCGGCGACACGCGCGCCGAACGGCGCTTCGCCGAGCGGTGGCGCCGGGCGCGGCGCCGAGACGGTCATCGCGGGTGGGTTGCGCTCCTGCGGCGGCGTGGACAAGTCCGCCCCCGTGGCGGGCAGGGGCGCTGGGATCGGCTGCGCGGGCATCTGCGCCGACGCGCTCAGCGGAAACGGCGCGGCCGGCGCGGGCGCCGTCGCGAGCTCGGCGGGCGGTGGCGTCGCCGGTCGCCCGCCGGTGCGCACGGGTGCAGGCGGCGCGAAACCCGGAGGTGGCGGCACCGCCAAGGCAGGTGCTGCAGCCGGACGCGGCACCGCGCCGGCCGCCGCCGGATCCCCGACGGGCACGATGGGCGCCGGCCGCACCGAATTGACGAGGGACGGCGAGAGCGAGAGCGACGGCACCGACACGGGCGGAGCGTCCGCGTGCATCGGCGGATTCAGCGAGATCGTTCCCGCGGCGGGGATTGACGGCGTGATGGGCGGCTGCTCGGCGTCCGCCATGTTGAGCGCCGCATCGACGGGCGTCATGACGTTCACCGAGGCGGCTTGGTCGACGGGCTCGACGCGCACCCGGCCCGAGCCGAGCACGAGCAGCGCCGCCAGCGCACTCACGCCCGAGAGCTGCTTGGCGTCCGCCGTGAGCGTGCGGCCCTCGGCGCCCACGACGAGGCCGTCGGAGAGATCGATGCTGAGCTCCACGCGGGGATTGGCGACGTGCACCCGCAGCCCGGCCGAGAGCGCGCCGAGCGTGCGGAGGCAGCGCGCCGGCCCCGTCGCCTCGAGGCGCGTGTCGAACGGCGCCCGCGCCTCCGCCCGCGCGTACAGCGCTCGCTCCGATTCGACGAGGCCCGCGAGCGTCGATTCGAGCCGATGAATGACGGGCGCCCCACGCTCCTCCGACCAAATCTCGTTCCAGCGCACGACGAGCAACGACGCCCAGCGCAAGCGCGAGTCGCGCCGGACGTGACGCAAGAGATCGTACCCCGCACCGTGCGCGTGGTCCTCACCGATCACGAACACGGTCGGGTCGGCCTGCCGTAGCGTCTGGAAGCGCGTCTCGCTCGGCTCGAGATCGGTGACGACCACGGTGACGCCCCGGCTGCGAAGCTCCTGCGCGACCGCGTCGGCGCGCGGCGTATCGTCGTCCGCCAGCACGACGCGCAGGCCGCGAATCTCGGGCCTTCCCGCGGGAATGCTCGCGCGCGGAAGCCCCTCGGCGGCGGCGCCCGACCCGAGCTCGTACTCGAGCCGCTCCGCGCGCACGACGTGGCGCCGCACGCGTCGCACGAAGGTATCCAAGAACTCCGTGAGCGGCCGGCCTCGCCCGAGCACGAGCTTGAGATCCGCGGCACTCTCCGCGTCGACCGAGAGCGAGCTCACGAGCCCGGTCCTGAGCTGCCGCGACAACGCGCCAATGAACTCGTCGAGCGTCGCCTCGCCGAGCGCGCCTTGGGAATCGGCGCCTTGCTCGGGGAGCTCGCGCGCCATCTTCGCCACCTCGGCGGCCGTGGCGTCCACGCTGGCCGAGCGAGGCAGCACGGCGGTCGCACCATGGCGAAACGCGCTGAGCTTCTGGTCGAGCTCCTCGTCGTCGTTGAGCACGACGACGGGGACGGTGAAGTTCTGCGAGAGACCGGAGAGCTTCTGGAGGACGAAGGAGCCGCCGTCCTTCGCCGCGTCGCCCATGAGGAGCACCAGATCGGGCGCCGTGACGATCACGGCATCCATCACCGTGCCAAGCTCGGCCGTTTCGACCTGCACGCGGTAGCGACCGAGCGCCGCCTGAAACGCCGGGGTGAACCGCTCCCCTGCCCCGACGAGGAGCACGGTGGGCTCGATGGCGTCGCGGCTGGACCCCATGTTCCGAATCATTACGCAGTCGGCAAAAGACTGCTACTTCGCTGAAACGCGTCGCGCCGGGCGAACGGTGGGAGGTTTCCCTCCATGCACGCTGCGTTCGCTACAGCGCGGCAGTCCGAGGCCGCGTCGACCCGAGCTCCAGCTCACAGAAACACGATGCGCAGGCGGGAGCGCGCGTTCTGGTAATAGGCTGCGAGCGCGGCCTGCAGTCTCGTCGAAACGTACCAGCGGCGAAGTCCGGGCAGCACGGTTTCGAACGGAGCGTCGCGAAACGGCGTCCGCTCGTTGCGGAACAGGGCGCGTAGCTCGGCGTCGCTCGGCGACAGCATCGGGGCCACCATGCGGTCGAGGTACAGGCTTGCCCGCGCCTGACGCTGGAAGAGCTCGACGAGCTCGCGCTGACCGATGCCCTCCGCGCGCGCCGCCTCCGCGACCGCTTCCGCGCCGCCCGCTCGCTCCTCGACGAGGCGCCGCGCGGCTTCGGTCTGCGCGCGGAGCTCCTCCGGGGTCGGCTCCGGCTCAATGCGCAGATTGGCGAGCAACGCTTCGGCGACGTGGCGCTCGAGCGCGGCCGAAAGGTGCCGCTCGCGGTACGCCACGCCCGGCGTGCGATCCGGATCGGCGAGCGCTTCGAGGCGTGCCTCGAGTGCCAAGGCGCGCGCCGTGATGAAGCGCGGCGAGCGCGATCCGCCGAGCTCCGGCGCCGAGAAGCGAACGACCGTGCGATCCACGAGGATCTGCTCGGCGCGCGCACTCGGCGACGGCACGAGCAGAAGCAGAACCCCCGCGAGCAGCCCAGGGAGCCGCGCCCGGGAGGTCACCCGCGCGCAGCCGCGCGCTGCTTGGACGACGGGGGCTCGTAGTCGCCGTCGCCTTCGACCGGCTTCTCGTTCGCCGGCGCCGACGCGTCGGCGCGCGGCGCCGGGGCGCGCGAGGCGCGGCGCGC
>DASUGE010000265.1:0-3170 GCA_036274215.1 Polyangiaceae bacterium
CGTCCCGTTTTCTGCGGCGTAGCAGCCTACCTCGCGCGGCGGCGCACCGGCGGTCGGCAGGGGCTCCTTGTCGCACGCGCCGCCCGTCGCCATGCCGGCGGTGCCACCCGTCGCTGCGCCCGAGCCGCCGGTGCTCGAATCACCCGAAGAACCCGAAGTGCCCGAAGCGTGCGCTCCGGAATGATGCAGGCTCTCGCCGCCGCAGGCGCCGAGCGCCGCGGTGCACGCCACGAGCGCCATCGACGGCCTCACTCGTCGCAGCATCGCGAGCTCCGTACCCACTCCGTTATTCTACCGGATCGAGGCTTCTCCGTCGAACCAGGGTGCGGACCAGGGACAGGGCCGTTTCGGCCGCTGGATTCGTGCGTAAACGCCGCGCAGCGCGCATCACTGAGACGCCAGGGGATCCGGAGGCGGCACGAACGGGCCGTACGGGCCGACGTACAGATCCATCCGCTCGAGGCACCGCTCGGGAGCCACCCCGCAAACGTCCCAGGCGCTCATTTCCGCGTCGCCGAGCTCGAAAATCGTCGTGTCCTGATTCGATGCGCAAGAGCAGCGCCACGCACCCGACTCGGGCCGCGCGCAATTGACCAGAAGTCGGCCAATGGCCACGATCGGGCGGCCGTTCACGCTCGCGTACTCTTGGCAGTCGAGATCGGCTTCGCACGAATCCGGCCCGGCGGAGCGCGAAGTCGGCTGACACTCGGGGTCGCCGGTCACCTGAATTTCGGCGCCGTGATCGCAGTTCGCGAGCGCCAGCGTGCAGGTCTCGGCGTCGGGAATCGCTCCGAAAATGAAGAAAAAGGTCGAGTCGTAGAGGAGGCCGCTCGCCGTCTCGAGCTCCATGGAGCAATAGCAGTCGTTTCCCGAGCCGCCGGCCTCGCAGTTCGAGTTCCGCTTCTCGAGCTTTGCGAGCGTCACGTCGTCGGTCAATCGCATTTGCGTCGCGCACACTTGATGGAGCGAGCAGAAGCCGGCCTCGGTGACCCTGTCGGCGTCGAAACATTCGGTCCAGTCGTCGAACGTCGGCTCGCGCCCGCTCATGCAAAAATCCACGAGCGGCCGGCACGCGTCGACGCCGCTGTCGGCGACCACGCCGTAGGTGGCTCCGCCGCTCGCGGCTTCGCAGCTGCATTCGAACGGCAGGCCGGTTGCTTCCCGCCCGCACGCACCCGTGCCGTACCTCATCAGCTCTGCCTGGACGCGTGGGGCGAAGCCCACGGAAATGGGCGCGCTGCACGCAAGGTCGAGCGAGCACTCGTCGGCGCCGCTCGCTTCCGAACGTGCCGCGCACACCTCCGCCCCGAGATCGAGCTCGTCCTCACTGCAGAGCCCGATCGCGACCGCGCAAGCTTCCAGTCCGGGCGCACCTTCTATTTCGAAGATTCGGTCGTTGTGCTGGAGCTCGCACCAGCACTGCCAGCGTCCGCTATCGGAGCGAGAACAATTCGCTATATTGGGCGTTCCGTCGCAGAAGGCGGCCAAGGTGCAGCTGTCGTCCTGCTCCGTGCGCCCCCGTGCCTCGCAGCCATCGGGCAGCGGCAGCGGTGACTGGCCCCCGTTTCCGCCCGCTTGGCCGCCGCCTCCTCCGAGCGAGGCTCCGGCGACCGGCGCGCTGCCCCCGGTCAGGCCCGAACCGGCGCCACCCGCCCTTCCACCGGTCGCGTTGCTCCCGCCCGTGGCGTTGCTCCCGCCCGTGGCGTTGCTCCCGCTGCTTCCTCCGTCGTTCGCGCCGCCCTCTCCGCCGTCCATCGTCCCGGACGTGCCGGAATGTCCGGCGCTACCGGCCGCTCCGCCCGTGCCTCGGTTTACACCGCCGCTCTTGGTCACCGAATGGCTGCCGCAGGCGATGAGTACCGCCGCCGCCAGGAATGAGCTTCGTTTTCGGCCCGGGCCCGCCACAAGCGAGCAGTGGCGCCACGGGCGAAAATCCAGCAGCCGGAGTGAGGGGCAAGGCGTCTTTTCTACCTCGCACGACGCCTCTGTGCCGCTCGGGTGGGTCAGGTCAATCCTGCCAAACTGCGGGCGTACGAAATCCTGCTCGGCGCGCCTACGATGCAGCACCAACGGGCAAGAGAAGCGGGCGTCGCTACGTAGCCCCGCGCTCGCGCTTCCGTGCCCCGCGCCGCGCGCGCGCCTCGAGATCATCGAGCGTCGACGCCACGAGGTGCGCCGCGGCAGCCGCTCCCTCCGTGTCCACGTCTTCCAGATCGACGTAGAGCTCCTCGGCGTCCACCGGCCCCTCGTGCGGCTTGTCTTCGAACGTGAGCACGTGATCGAAGAGAGCGTCTGGGTTCGCGAGCTCCGCGATCAACGGTTCGAGATCGCGCGAGCCGAGGACGCGGAGCGCGTGCCGCGTCGCCGTGGCGAGGGTCTCTTTCACGCCCTGATTTTGCGACGCACAGGCCGGCAGCGCCGGAACGGCGGCGTCGAGCTTCAGACGCCGTCGCATGCGGTCCGGGTCGAGGGCGCCTTCCACGTCCTGCTTGTTCACCTGGACGACGAGTGGAACCGGCACCTTGCGCTGCTTGATGCTGGCTCGGAGCCTCGCGAACGCGCGCATGGTCTCCGGGATCTTGTCGGGCGCCGAATCGCACACGAACACGACCACGTCGGCCTTCATGACGAGCGGCCTGCGCCGGTAGTTACGCTCGATCTGACCCGGGACGCTGATGAGCTGGAGCTTGAAGGGCGCCGGCGCCTTGCGCGGGCCGTCCACCTCGAGCCAGTCGAAGAACATGGTGCGGCCCTTGAGCTCGGCAGGCGTCACCATCTCGCTCCGCCGCGTTGCCGGGACGATCTCGCAGATTTTCTGGAGGTTCGTCGTTTTCCCCGCCATGCCGGGGCCGTCGTAGACGACCCGGACCACGTAGCAACCGCGTGCTGCGTCGAAGGCGGCCATTCAGAAGGGGTAGCCGATCGCTAGCTTCGCCTCAACCCGGAGCTGCGGATGCGCTGCTCAAGGTCCCGAAAGCGCTGAGCAAGCGCGAGCACGAGCGCTCCCGTCCAGCCCTCGACGCCGAGGCCCTCCGTGAAGGTCGCCTTGTCGAGCACGAGCACGGTGACCGGCTCGGCGGCCTCCACGGAAGCCGCGCGGGGCTCATCGAGAAGGAGAGCCATTTCGCCGAACACCTCGCCGGGCCCCATCGTAAGGAGCGTCTCTTCCT
>DASUGE010000266.1:0-8398 GCA_036274215.1 Polyangiaceae bacterium
ACTCCGCCGGATCCGTCGTGCCGCCCGCCGCGTAGCGGAGCGTCACGGAGAGCGCCGCCGTGGCGAGGCGCTCGAACATGGCGGCGAGCCGCTCGGCGATGCCGTCGGCCGCGCGCTTGCGGGCGAGAGCGAAGCGCGCCCCCTCCTCGGCCATCACGGCCTCGAAGGGCACGAGATCGCGCGCGCCGGGGCCTCGCTCCTCCAAAACGCGCTGGCGCGAGCGTAGGGCCCGCTCGTAGCGCAGGCGCGCGTCGGTGCCGGGTGGGTCGACGAAGAGGGCCACGCGGTCGAGCAGGCGCCGGCGTCCCGAGGCACCGCCGCTCACGAGCTCGAGGTCCGACGGGCAGAAGGCGACGACGGGCGTGCGCGTCGCGTAGGCGCCGAGGCTCTTCGGCGGCTTGCCGTCGAGGCGCACGACGCGCGAGCGTGGCGCGAGCACCGTGCGCTGCTCGCGCGTCGCGCCGGCTTCCTCGATGCGCGCGCCGACGCTCGCCTGCAGGGTGCCCTCTTGAATCAAGGTCGCGAGGCGCTCGGCGCGAAAGCTCTTCGTCGTCGCGACGAGGTAGAGCGCCTCGAGCACGCTCGTCTTGCCTTGGCCGTTGTCGCCGACGATGACGTTCAAGCGCGAGGCCGGCTCGAGCTCGAGCGCCGTCAGGTTTCTGAGCCCGCGGATCGAAAGCCGTTCGAAGCGGAGCGAGCTCGTCACGCGCGCGCGGCTCAGATGCGCATCGGCATGATCACCGCGACGTAATTCGCCGCGGGATCGGGCGTCGCGGGGCGAATCACCGCCGGATCGAGCTCGCCGCCGATGCCGATCTCGACCTCGTCGTCGGAGATGGCGCGCAGCACGTCGAGGAAGTAGCGCGCGTTGAAGCCGACCGTGAGCTCGGGACCCGAGTAGTCGACGCTCAGCTCGTCGAAGCCCTCGCCGCTCTCCGGACTCTCGCTCTCGAAGCGAAGCTTGCCTTTCGAGAGCGACAGCTTCACGCCGCCCGTGCGGTCGCTCGCCGCGACGGAGACGGCGTTGAGCGCGTCCGCCGTGAGGATGCGCGGGACCTTCACGCGGTGCGCGTACTCCTGCGGGATCACCTGCTGGTACGGCGGGAACTGCGCGTCGACGAGCTTCACGCTGAACTGGAAGCTCGGCAGCTCGAAGTACGCGTTCGGTCCCGACTGCGTGATCTTGAGCTCCGCTTCGCCGTCGGCGTCGTGCTTGCCGGCCGCTTCGTCGCACAGGCGGCGAAGCTCGTTCACGCCCTTGACTGGAATCAGCATGTTCCCGCTGGCGTCGCGGCCTTCGACCTTCACCTCGACTTTCGAGAGCCGGTGTCCGTCGGTCGTGACCATGCGCACCCACTCGCCGTCCCACTCGAAGAGCGCGCTCGACAGGTGCGGTCGCGTCTCGTCGCTCGAGATCGAGAAGTGCGTGCCGGCGATCAGGCGCGCGAGCACGGAGGCCTTGAGCGTCGACGACTTCGCGTCCTTGTCGGGACCGGGCAGGCTCGGAAACTCCTCGCCGGGGATGCCCTGCAGCGTGAAGCGGCGCGCGGAGCCCACGGCACGGAGCGTCGTCGCCGCGTTGGCGGTCGTCGCAATGCCGATCTCGCCGTCGGGCATGTTGCGCACGCGTTCGACGAGATCGCGCGCGCCGACGGCGACGCTGCCGCCCTGCTCGACGCGAGCGTTCACCTTGCCGCGCACCGCAAGAATCAGATCCGTCGCCGCGAGCTTGAGCTCGTTCGGTCCACCGACTTCGAGGAGCACGTTGCCGAGCACCGGCATGGTGCTCTTGCGGTCGGCGACCCCCTGGCAGCGCTCGAGAACGGACGACAGGTCTTTCTTGCTGACGATGACGTGCATCGGGCGGACGTGTAACCGTGCGAGTGGCCAGGCGCCAGACTTCAGTGCTCCTGCCCGGGCCTCCGGGAGCGCGCGGCTTCTCTCTCCGGATCGATCTTAATTTAAGAAATTAAACGTAGTTCTAGTAGGGCCTGGGGACACTGGGGAAAAGTCGGCAAGCGCTCGAAATGACAGATTAATATCGATGAGGACGGGTCGCATATCTCGTGCGCGTGCCCTCTGGATTGAGCTCTGGATAACCTTTGCCACAGGGTCTTCCCAGAAGAGTCACCGGGTCGTTCCCAAGGGATTTCCACGACTTATCCAGAGCCTGTGGATGAGGTCCTCGAGGGCCTCCAGGGCGGGTTTCAGGCGCTCGCCGGCTTGCCGAGACGCTTGCTCTTGCGCGCTTCCTTCGGGAGGCCGATGCGCGCGAGCGCGTCGATGAGCGAGCGGCGCGTCTGGTCGTGCGTGTGCGGTCCGATCTCGCCGCGCTCCTTGGCGCGCGTGAGCGCGACGAGCTCGTCGAGCAGGAGGTTCACGGCGCGCGCGCGATCGCTTTCGAGCTTTTCGGTCGACGCGATCTTCCACTTTCCGGCGGCGGCAAGGCCACCGGCGCCCGCGATCACGAACGCGATCAGGATGGCGACCCAGCGACCCGGACCGGGCACAGTGAGGCCCGTGAGCGTGACGACGAACGGGGCGATCTGCGGGTCGTTGCGCCCCGCCGCCTTGCGCGACACGAGCACGTGATCGCCGCTCGGTCCCGTGCCCGACTGCGTGGCCTCGAAGCCCTCGACGTCCATGCTCATCGACTTGCTCGCGACGGCGATGACGCGAACCTCGAAGGTGCGCGGGGCCGGGGCGAAGCGAAAAACGGCGGTCGGATCGGCCGCTTTCGGCACCTGGAAGCGGAAGTTCAAATCGCGCTGACCGGGCGGAAAAGTGCCTTCGAGCTTCGCGCCGCGCCCCTCGAGCGCGACGAAGCGCGCGTCGAACATGGTCTCGCCCCCGCCGAACGCCTTGAAGCCGTCGGGGAGCGCGATCACGATGTCCCGCGGCACCCACGCGGTCTGTCCGACGTTCATCACGCGGAAGATGCCCTCGATCGAGAACACGTCGTCGCGGGTCTCGATGTAGAAGATGCCGCGCATTCCGACCATCGTCTTTTCGAGGTCCTCGGTGACGGGGAAGACGTGGAGCTTCACGCGCATGCCGCCCTGCTCGCGCAGGTTGAAGGGCGTCGACGCGAACTCCCCGGGGCCGCTCTTGGTCGTGACGCGGTAGCTGTAGGTCGTGCCGCCCTTGAGGCCCTCGAAGCGCGCGATGCCCTCGGCGTTCGTCTTCAGGTGCATCTCGCTGCGCGACTCACCCTCGGCGATTTTCTGGAACATGATGCCGAGGCGCACGTCGGCGTTCGCGATGGGACGGTCTTGCGCGTCGAGGAGCTGCGCTTCGATGGTCGTCGGGGGGAGCTCGCCCGCGGGCTCGATGCTGTCCTCCGGGAGCTGAGGTGCGGGCTGCGCGGCGCCGCCGGCGACGTTGGGGTGCCCTGCCGGCATCGCGCCCGAAGGGGCGTCGCCGACCGGAGGGTGGCCCGCCGGCATGGGCCCGGGGGGAGCGTCGGCGACCGGAGGGTGGCCGGGGGGCATGGCGCCCGTCGGCGCTGGAGCCAGCGTGGTCACGGCGGGGTGGCCCGGAGGCATGGCGCCCGTCGGCGCTGGAGCCGGCGTGGTCACGGCGGGGTGGCCCGGAGGCATGGCACCGGTAGGGTTGGCCGGTGCCGTGACCGCGGGATGGCCGGCGGGCAGAGCGCTCGGGGCCTGAGCGGCGGCGCTCGCGGCCCACAGCAAGCCGAGGGCGGCGAGGAACGAAGGCACGCGCTTCACGTCGCTTCCTCCTCGCGCTCGGACGCCGTCGTGGGCGCGGGTGACGACGGCTCCGCTTCGGCTTCGGGCTCGTCGCCGTCGGCTTCTTGGGGCTCGGGCTCGGCGGCCTTTTCGGGCGCCTTCGCCGGCGTCGCGGCGAGGCGCTGGGCGAGCGCTTTTTCCGCGCGCTCGCGCTCAGTTTCCGTGCCGGCGTCGATGAGCTGGATCAAGCGCTTGGCTTCTTCGCGGTAGCGCGTGGAGAGCTCGGCGTAGTCGTCCTCGCTGATTTTGCCGACGCTGCGCTCGAATTCGAGGTCCTTGAGCGCGCGGAGGACGGCGCGTTTCTGCTCTTCCTCCGCCGAGGGCGCGCCGAGCGTCAGGGCCTCGTCGAGCGTGAGCGGGGATTCGCCGGTGAGCGCCTGCACGCTCGACCAGAGCAGCGCGATGACGCCCGCGAGCGCACCCGCGGCGATGACGAGCAGCGAGATCTCGACGCCGAGCAGCACGCCCGTCACGACGGCGACGACGATGGTGACGACGGGCAGCGCCGCGCGCGCGGCGCTCGGTGAAACGGTGAGGCCGATCATCGAGGGCGCCGCCGCCGGAACGCGACCAGCGCGCCGACCCCGAGACCCGCGGCCGCGGCGCCGAACGCTCCCGTCGGGAGCGGCCGCGTGGCGTGGCTCAGCGTGATTTCGGCGCGGGGGCGCGGCGCCGCATAGGCGTTCGTCGGCAAGACGCAGAGCCATACCGTGAGCATGAGGCTCGTGGCGACCCCTGCCGAAGCACGCAGGTAGCTCCACGCGCCGGCCTCCTTGAAGGACAGCTCGGGCCAGAGCGAGATCAGCGTGCCGCTCACGAGGATCATCACTCCCACCCAAATCCAAGACACGAGCGTATTGAGATGGAACTGGAACGTCGCGCGCTTGGTCTGCGGATCGACGGTGCCGACCACCGTGTACACGTCCTCGGCGAGCGCGCGGCGCATGCTCACCTCCGTCGTCGGGCTCTCCGGTTGCCGGTGGTAGATGAACTTCGCCGGCGAGAGGTGACCGACGACTTGGCCGGCCTGTAGCAGCGTGAGATCGGCGAAGATCATGCGCTTGCTCACGTCGGCCTGCTCTTCCGGGCTGCACTTCGGGTTACCGGGGCACATGCGCGAGCCCTCGTAGCGGAGCTCGTACTTGCCGAGCTTGTAGCTTTGACCCGGCGTCATCGCGGTCTCGCGATCGAGCGCCCAGGCGCCGCCCGTGAAGCCGACGAACATGGCGCACACGCCGAGGTGCACGATGTAGCCGCCGTAGCGGCGCCGGTTCTTGTCGACGAGGCGGACCAGCGCGACGAGCGCGCTCTCGGACTCCTTGCGCTTCTCGGCCGAGCGCTGGCGGGCGCGGATGCCGCGAGAAAACTCCTGGATCACGACGGCGACGTTGAAGGCCGCGAGCGCGACGGTGATGCCCGGGAGCGCCGAGCCGACCTTCTGCAGCACGAGGCCGACGAAGCCCGGATAGAACGCGTCTCGCTCGACGAAGGCCGGGTAGCCGAGCGCGCGCCCGAACGCGACGTGCAGCACGAACATGGTGACGAAAGCACCGAGCGGGAACACGAACGCCTTCTTGAGGCCTTCGGGGCTCGTCTTGCGCCAGCCGAAGAGCGGGGCGAGCCCCATGAGCGCGAAGATGACGAGGCCGATCGGCGCCATCCAGCGGTTGAAGAAGGGCGGGCCGACCGTGACCTTGTCGTTCCAGAGCTCGCTGATCTTCGGGAACATCGTGGCGACGAGGATGAACGTCGCGCCGCCGAGCAGGGCCCAGTTGTTGACGACGAACATCGCCTCGCGGCTCGCGACGGACTCGATCTGCGCCTTGCCGCGCAGCTGTGGCACGCGCCAAATGGCGAGCCCGAGCGAGACGGCGACGATCAGGCCCATGAAGCCGACGAAGTACTTGCCGATGTCGCTCTGCGCGAAGGCGTGGACGCTCGAGATGATGCCGGCCCGCGTGAGGAACGTCCCGAAGATGGTGAGGAAGAACGTGAGGCAGATGAGGAACACGTTCCAGCCCTTCAGCATGTTCCGCCGCTCCTGAATCATCGTGGAGTGGACGTAGGCGGCCGCCGAGAACCAGGGCAAACAGGCGGCGTTCTCGACCGGGTCCCAGGCCCAGTAGCCGCCCCAGCCGAGCTCCTCGTACGCCCAGGCCATGCCGAGCGCGTTGCCGATGGAGAGGAACAAGAACGCGAACAGCATCCACTTGCGGACGGCGACGATCCACTCGTTGTCGAGCCGGCCCGTCGCGAGCGCCGCCATGCAGAACGCAAACGGCACCGAGCAGCCGACGAAGCCCGTGTAGAGCGACGGCGGATGGATGATCATCCAGTAATTCTGTAGGAGCGGATTGAGCCCCTCACCGTCCGCCCGCGCGCCCGCGATCGTGGCTTCGAACGGGTTCGCGGCGAACAGCATCAGCACGACGAAGAAGGCGAAAATCGCCATCAACGTCGCGATCACGTACGGCTGGAGATGCCGGTAGCGTCCGCGGAGCCAGGCGACGCACGCGGTCGTGTAGCCCGAGAGCAAGAAGAGCCACCAGAGGAGCGAGCCGTCTTGGCCGCCCCAGAGCGCGGTGAAGAGGTAGCTCTTCGGCATCGAGCGGTCGCTGTAGCGGGCGACGTAGCGGATGCGAAAGTCGTGCGTGATGAACGCGTAGGCGAGGAGCGCGATCGCGAACAGCGTGAGGCCCGCGGTCGCGTAGGCGCCGAGGCGTGCCGAGCGCAGGAGCCGCGGTTGGCCGCGTCCGGCGGCGAGGCCGACCGCGAACGTGTACGCGGCGGTCACGAGGATGGCGTAAAGAACGCCGGTGCCGAATTCCGGGAGTGACTGCCACATGCGGGCGGAAGCTTACTCCATGAATCGGCGCACGGCCGGGGCTCGAAACCGCGCCGGAACGCGTGATCAGGCCCGGCTCGGAGCCTAATCGGAGACGGTCGTGCCGAGGGCGTCGCCGGAACAGACTCGGCGGATGTTTCCCGAGGTCATGCGAAAGACGCGGATGCGCAGGCCGTTGTCACGACAGAGGGCGATCGCCGTCGCGTCCATCACTCCGAGATGATCGGCGAGCAGGCGGTCGTACGTGACCCGCTCCAGCATCTTCGCGTCGGGGTGCCGCACCGGATCCTTGTCGTAGATGCCGTCGACTTTGGTAGCCTTGAGCAGGCAATCGGCGCGCAGTTCCATGGCGCGCAGGGCCGCGGCGGTGTCGGTCGAGAAGAAGGGGTTGCCCGTGCCGGCCGCGCAAATGACGGCATGGCCGCGCTCGAGGTGCCGGACGGCCCGCCGGCGAATGTAAGGTTCTGCAACTTGCTGGATGGCGATGGCCGTCATCACCCGGGTCGGAACGCCCACCCGCTCGAGCGCGTCCTGAAGCGCTAGCGCGTTGATGACCGTCGCCAGCATGCCCATGTAGTCGCTCTGCGCGCGATCCATGCCTTCGCTGGCACCGCGCAAACCGCGGAAAATGTTGCCGCCGCCGACGACGAGGCCGATCTGGACGCCGGTCGCGTGCACTTCGCGAAGCTCCTGCGCCGTACCTTTGAGCGTGGCGGTATCGATGCCTGAACCGCCGTGTTTCCCACTCAGCGCCTCGCCGCTGAGCTTGATGACCACCCGCCGGAGCGCTTTCTGTTCCACGGTTGCGCTCGTACCCTTCCGCTGAAGCGCCGGCAACCGCTCTCGCGGCTTCGGGCCCCGAGGCCGGCCTCGACGGGCGCTTTGGGCCGTAGTATCCCGGGCGCGATGTCGTGGAGAGACGGAGTCCGCCCGCGGGCGGTGAAGGTTGGTGGGTGGCAGCGGTCCCTCGGGCTCGTGCTGCTGGTGGCGGTCGGCGCTTTCGGCACGCTCGCGTGCTCCAAGAAGAAGACCGAGGCGACACCCGCGTCGTCGAATAGCGCCGCGACCGGTCCGAAGCCGCTTTCGCCCGAGCTCGCGGCGAAGACGCTCGCGAAGGTGGGTGATCGTGTGATCACCCTCGGCGAGTATGCGGCCGCCCTCGAGCGCATGGATTCGTTCGAGCGGATGCGTTACCAGTCGCCCGATCGGCGCAAGCGCCTCCTCGACGAGATGGTCGACGTGGAGCTCATGGCGCAGGAAGCGCGCCGCCGCGGCCTCGACAAGTCCGAGGAGACCCAGGAGCGCGTGCGCCAGATCCTGCGCGACCAGCTGCTCGACGAGCTCAAGAAGGGTGGGCCGGCCGCGGCCGACCTGTCCGAGGCCGATCTCCGCGCCTACTACGACGCGCACAAGGACGACTTCGCGGAGCCCGAGCGCCGCCGCGTGGCCGGCATCGCGCTCGACACCAAGGCGCAGGCAGCGACCGTGCTCGCCAAGGCGCTCAAGGCCGACGCCTCGGCGTGGGGCCAGCTCGTCGAACAGTATTCGAGCACGCGCGGCCCGCGGCCTTCAGCCGCGCCGAACGAGCTCGCGGGCGATCTCGGGATCGTGGGCCCGCCCGGGCACCCGCGCGGCGCCAATCCGCGCATCCCCGAGCCCGTGCGCGAGGCCGCCTTCAAGGCGACCGCCGTCGGCGAAACGTACGGCAGCGTCGTCGAAGCCGACAAGAAGTTCTACGTCATTCGCATCACCAGCAAGACCGACGCCCGCGCTCGCTCCTTCGAGGAAGCGCAGCGAGCGATTC
>DASUGE010000267.1:0-3462 GCA_036274215.1 Polyangiaceae bacterium
CAAGACCGCGCTGCGCTGCCTCACGAGCGTGCGCCTCACCGACTTCGCGACGCTCGGCCGCGTCAACGCCAGGGGCAAGCGCGAAAAGCTCGACGAGCTCCTCGCCGCGCTCGAGACCGATCTCCCGCTCTTCGCCGACCAGCTCACGTTGAGCTACCTCGCGCACGCCGAGCCGTCGGTCTCACTCGGCTCGCTCGAAGAAAGAGCCGTGTAGGCGCGCCCTCATGCGCCGTAGCGGGCGCCGGCGACCGCGATGGCGCCCATCCACGCCACGAGCAGGAGTGCGACTACTTTTTGCAATGCGGGCAGCCAGACCACGCAGCCCGCGTGCGTCGCTACCGCATATCCAAAGCCCGCCGCGTCGGCGAACCCCGCGCAAAAAGTAGCCATCCCGAGGTAGGAGGGGATTCGCAAGCGTGCCGGCAGGGTGCGTTTGCATAACCCGTACGCACCGAGCGCCGCTGCCGCGAGCCCCGGAATGGTCGCGGAGAAGACCGCCACCGCATGCAGCGTCGCACCCGCCCGCGACGGCAACCACGCGAGCACCACCGTGCCCACCGCCGACACCACGCCGAGCCCACCCACGACGCGCGCCCGTCCGCTCATGCGCCCGAGCAGCACGAAGAACGGTGCCGCCGCGAGCGCGAAACACACGAACGCCGCTTCGGCGAGCGCCGCGCTCCTCGAATTGTCCTCGCCACCCCCCGTGACGCTCGCCGTGAGGTCGCAGAAGTAGTTACCCCAGAAGCGGTAGCGGTCGGCCGTCGGCTCGCAATACGTGCCGCCAGGGTACGCGACGGCGGCGAGCGTCATGAGCACCAGAAACGCCCCGAGCCCGACGAGCGAGAGCATTGCGAGGGGTCGTGCCGGGAACGGTCGCACCATGCGCGCCGCAGCGAAACGCCGCCGCTCACCCCAGTATTCCACTCCGATGTCGTCGACGCGACTCGCCCGCGCGACTAGGCTTCGCCCGAAGCGCCGGATGGTTTATCGCGTCACCCATCTCACGAGTTACCAATACTCGCAGGCGGTTTCCATCTGCCACAACGAGGCTCGGCTCACGCCGCGCACGACGAGCCACCAGCGCCTGCTCCGAAGCCAGCTCCTCGTCGAGCCCGCCGTCGCAACGCACGATCGCGGTGTCGATTACTTCGGCAACGGCGTGCACTGGTTCTCGCTCCAGGAAGCGCACACGCACCTCGACGTGACGGCGGTGAGCGAAATAGACATCGCGCCGTTCCAGTCCCCGGCCCCCGCGCTCTCGAGCCCGTGGGAGACCGCGCGCGATCGCCTGCAGGACGACCGCTCGCCCGAAACGCTCGGAGCGTACGAGTTCGTGTTCGAGTCGCCCCACGTGCGCATCGATCCGGATCTCGCCGCGTACGCTCAGGTGTCGTTCACGCGCGGGCGCCCGCTGCTCGAAGCCGTGCTCGATCTCACGCGCCGCATTCACGCGGAATTTCAGTACCAACCCGGCTCGACGACGGTCGCGACGCCCGTGCGCGAGGTGCTGCGCGCCAAACGCGGCGTCTGCCAGGATTTCGCGCACGTCGAGCTCGGCATGCTGCGCTCGCTCGGCCTCGCGGCGCGCTACGTCTCCGGCTACATCTACAACCGCCGCGACGGGGGCGAGCCCGGCCTCACGGGCGCCGACGCGTCACACGCGTGGATCGGCGTCTACTGCCCCGATTTCGGCTACGTCGACTTCGACCCGACGAACGGCTGCATTCCTTCGGACGAGCACGTCACCCTGGCCTGGGGCCGCGACTTCAGCGACGCGAGCCCGCTCAAAGGCGTGATCCTCGGCGGCGGCGAGCACACGGTGAGCGTGTCGGTCGACGTGGAGCGCGTCTAGCCGAACGCAGGGTCAGGCTGCGCCCGATGCTCACGAAGAAGATCATCCTGGGCGACAACGCCCAGGTGCTCCCCACGCTTCCACGGGCGTTCGCCGAGCTCATCTACATCGACCCGCCCTTCAACAGCGGTCGCACGCAGCGCCGCAAGCGCGTGAAGGTCCACGCCGATCCGAACGCCCAGCGCCGCGGCTTCGGCGGCCGCGCGTATCGGGTCGAAAACGTCGGCGAAAGCTCGTACGCCGACCGCTTCGACGACTACGCGGGCTTCCTCTTGCCGCGCATCGAAGCGAGCCTCGCCTGCCTCACGTCCGACGGCAGCTTGTTCGTTCATCTCGATGCACGCGAAGTCCACTACGTGAAGGTCGCGCTCGACGCCCTCCTCGGCCGCGGCTCGTTCATGAACGAAATCGTCTGGGCCTACGACTTCGGCGGCCGCCCGAAGACGAGCTGGCCCAAAAAGCACGACAGCATCCTCTGGTACGCGAAGAACCCGAAAAAATACGTCTTCGACTACGACGCCATCGACCGCATCCCCTACATGGCGCCAAGCCTGGTCGGCGCCGAAAAAGCCGCGCGCGGCAAGACTCCAACCGACGTCTGGTGGCAAACCATCGTCCCCACGAACGGCCGCGAGAAGACCGGCTACGCGACACAAAAGCCGCTCGCCATCCTCGAGCGCATCGTGCGCGTGCACAGCCGCCCCGGCGCGACGGTGCTCGACTACTTCGCGGGCAGCGGCACGACGGGCGAAGCCGCGGCGAAGCACGGGCGGGGGTTCGTACTGATCGACGAGAGCCGCGACGCGGTGCGCGTGATGGGCGAGCGGCTCAAAAAGTACGGGCCGGAAGTCGTGGGCTGACGGTCTGAACGTGAACGTGCCCGTTACGTAAAACGTGCCAGTAAACGTCCCCGTGCACCTGTGCAGGCAGGGGCAGGGGAGGGATGCAAGCGAAGACATGGGTGACGATTTCGCTTGACCGAATCGACGGTGAATCGCGAGACCGTTGGACATTCGCAAGAGAACCGGGGCGTTCCGTCACGCTATCGCCGCGCGGTGAGCCTTTTGCTGCGTTGACGGATCGATTGGCGTTGGTCGCGTCGATCGCAGCGCAGCGGGCAACTGCGGAGCTCGAAAATACGCGGTGTATCGTGGCGCATGCATTCGAACGCAAATACGGCGCTCTCGATCGCGTCGACGGGGTCGATCGCCCGTTCAGTCGAGCACCTGTCGGATGCCGACCTCCTCGCCGGGACGCGCAGGATTTTCGGAGGACGAGGCATTTCGACGAGTCGCCGCGGCGCGACTCGTCCGGCGTTTTCCGGCGTTGCTCGACGCGCTGGCCTCGGGTGAGCTTCATCTGACGGGCCTCTTGCTGCTTGGTCCGCATCTTACCGATCAGAATCTCTTGGAGGTGCTCGCGCGGGCCAAGCATCGCACCAAGCGTGAGATCACCAAGCTCGTGCGGATCCTGGACCCCTTGCCGGCGGTGCCCGCGCGCATCGAACCGCTCGGACCCGCGCTGGCGCGGGTCGTGCCGAGCACGCCAACTTGGGAGGAGTTCATGCAGGCGACGTGTCCGGTTCGCGAGCTTGCGGCGGGGGATCG
>DASUGE010000268.1:0-11257 GCA_036274215.1 Polyangiaceae bacterium
AGATCAGATCGATCGAGTCTGGGGTGAGTTGGATCTCACCTGCAACCCATGCGCGGCGTCTGCGCGGCGCACGGGCGCTAGGTCACACGCACCATCGAACGCGCATGGCGGACGATGAATGCGCAGGCAGAACTTAGTACCGTGACCTACGGCTCGAAGGTGCGCACGTACACGCCGTCCGTATCGTCGCCCGCCTTCACGGTGTAGAGCAGTGTCGAGCCGGTCGTCGCATTGGTCGACACGTGCTCGGCGATGAGGCCCGGCGCGCTCCGCTCGAGCCCACCCTCGGGCGTTATCCTGCGGAAACGCATCGAGCCCGTGCCGGTCGCTCCGTCGTACTCATCGACGAACACGATGGTTCGATCGTCGATCCAGCCGAGCACGTCCACATTTTCGCCCACCGGCGCCGACCTGCAGCTCGCGAGATCGGTCAAAAATGCGTCGTAGCCGTCGGTCGTGCCGAGCGCCCAAAGCAGCTCTTCTCCGCCGTTCGAGAAGCTCAACGAGGAATACGGCACCTTGACGGTCTCTTCGACCGTACACGCCGCGCTGCCGTCCAAATTCGAGACAAAGAGGTCGGACGTCTTCTTGTTGAAGACGTGCTTGGCGTACGTGACGTAGCCGGCCGCGCTGAGAGCCAGGAGCTCCTGTGCTCCCTGATCGAGGAGCAACTGCTCGTCCGGGGCTCCGACCGGATCGGGGATCGACAAGAGGTCCGAGGCGGTCGTCGTCGCCACCAGCGAGCCGCCGTCGCTCACGCCGTAATCGTGCACGTCGGACAAGAGATCGGTCGTCTCCGCGGCGTCCGGGAACGGCGCGGTCTGCAGCATTCCGTACGGTGTTACCCAATGCCACCGCGTCGCATCAGGCGAGACGCCCCAGGCCTGGATGTCGGACGTTACGGTGACGGTGCTTTCCAAATCGTCGACGCGCGCGAGCTTCAGGATGTCCGGACTTTCGGTGTCTTCCGGGCTCGACCACGCGATGTAACCATCGGTCGGGAAGCTGCTGTAGAAGCGCTTTACCCCGGTGAAGGTCGAGTTGGTCCCGAGAATGACGTGGTCGATCGGCGCGAGCAGCGGCTCGTTCTCTCCGTCCGCGGTGCCGACGTAGAGCTCGGCCGCGAACACCCCTGTCTCTTCGGGATTGTCGGGCAGCTCGAGGCACGCGACCGCGTTCCCGCGAGCGGCTGGTGCGCAGGAGATGATCTCACCAGACTCGGGACGCTCCGCGAGCAGCTTGCCCGCTTCCATCCCGGGTCGCCAAACCCGCGGCGTGAGCGTGCTGTCGTAGTAGACGAGCGTGTCGCCACCGAAATAGATCCAGCGCGAGACGTTGCCGTTGGCGATGACCTCCTGCGCGAGCAAAAGACAATTGGGATCGCCGTCGCTACACGTGATTGGCGCGCCCGCGAGGACCGCCGAAACGTTGACGACGTAGAGGTCGTCGCGCCCCGTGCTCGACACCGCGAGGAAGGCGCACCAGCGATCATCCTCCGCGCCAACCTCGTTCGTGCAGGGCGGCCCGTCGGGAAGGAGCACCGCCTTCCCGCTGAAGACGCGCACGCCACCCCGTTCGCCCACTGGACCCCAGGGGCTCGCAGGCGCTACGGGCGCTCCGGGATCGCGGCGGTCGGAATCACCGCAGCCCGCTACGAGCGCGGCGGCGAGCAAGGGAACGAAACGACCGCGCATTTTCGCCCTGGACCCGCCATTTCACGCCCGTCTGGCTCGCCGCGCAAGCCCGCGGAAATTTATGCACCCGCAAAATAAACACGCCCGGCTTTCGCCGGGCGTGGTCGCAGGGTTCGTAAGCCGGGTTCTGTCCTCGCGCTGGGTCGCCCCGGCGTGAGTGGCGATCATTCCTCTGGGACGCGCGTCGCCGCGCGCCTCGTGCAGCCTACCCAGGAGCTCGGGCGGGCAGCCCTCGAACGCTCCTCTACGTGGCCTTGCTCCGGATGGGGTTTGCCGTGCCACGTCCGTTGCCGGACGTGCGGTGGGCTCTTACTCCACCGTTTCACCCTTGCCCGGGCGAGAGACTCGTCCGGGCGGTTTGCTTTTCTGTGGCACTTTCCTCGAGGTTACCCTCACCGGGCGTTACCCGGCATCCTGCCCTGTGGAGCCCGGACTTTCCTCTCGACGGAAGATCCGTCGAGCGATCGCCTGAACCGCTGCGGCGCGCGGAGCTTACACCGCTTCTTGCATCGATACACCCAAGCGAGCTTGGGTGTGTCACCGGCAGCTGCTCGGAATCGATGATCAGGCGGCGGAGTCGAGGCTCAGCGGGTCGCCCGAGCGTCGCGCGAGCTCCTCGATCCGGCGGCGAAGCTTGCGCTTGGTGCGCACCTCGAGCTGGCGTGCTCGCTCGCGCGATACGCCGAGCCGCCGGCCGATCTCGGCCAGGCTGAGCTCTTCCTCGTGGTCGGCCATCAGGCGATTTTCGGCGATGTAGCGCTCGCGATCGTCGAGCTCTTCCATGGCGCTCTGCACGGCGGTGCGCACCTGGTCGTCGCGCTCCGAGGCGGCCAGCGTCTCTTCCTGGCTGCGATCGCCGGAGGCGAGCAGATCCGCGAGCGACGCGGACGAGTCGTCGAACGGCTTCGAATCGAGCGACACGTCGCGCGCGTCGAGCCTTCGCACCATCGCTTGGACGGTTGCTTCCGGCAGACCCATCGCCTGCGCGAGCATCGAGTCCGCTTCGCCGCCTTCACCCACGAGGTTTGCAATGCGCACGCGCTCGCGGCGCAGGCGGAAGAACATCTTCGAGCGCAGCGCACCGGAGCCGACGCCGACCAAGCTCCACGAGCGGATGACGTGATTGAGCACGTACGCGCGAATCCAGTACGCTGCGTACGTGACGAAACGCGTGCCGCGCGACGGCTCGAACTTGCCGAGCGCGTGCACGAGGCCGAAATTGCCCTCGCTCACGAGCTCCTCGATCGGCACGCCGTAACGGCGATAGCGGAGCGCGATGGCAACCACGTAACGAAGGTGTGCTGCGAGCAACCGCTCGCGCGCGATCGTATTCTTCCCCTCGAGCCAGCTCGCAACGAGCACTTGCTCCTCTTCCCGACTCAAGACGGGGTAGGAACGCACCCGGTTCAGGTAAGGGCTGATCTCGGCTTGGCGTGACATGCGCTTCTCCGCGCCGGCGAACGGACCGCCGGGCTAGTTGCAGCGGGTTACGGCCCAGCGCCGGCTAAAGTTGCGCGCGTGTGCGGATATGTACGCGGAGCAACCTCCTCTGGACGAACGAGCAGGTTCGGCTCGCAGGCCGCTCAGCGCGGGGAGGGGCTTTGTGCCGCTATGCCTTGAACGAAGAGCCGCAACCGCAGGTCGACGTCACGTTCGGGTTTGCAAACTTGAAACCCGACCCATGCGCACTCTCGACGTAGTCGATCTCCGTCTGGTCGAGGTACTGGAAGCTCAGCGGATCGATGTAGAGCGCGACGCCGTTGGACTCGAAGCGCTCGTCGAGATCGGTCGGCTTGTCCTCGAAGTAGAGGTCGTACTGGAAGCCGGCGCAGCCCCCGCCGATGACGCGGAGGCGTAAACCCTGGCCGTCGAGGCCTTCGGCGCGGGAGATTTCTTTGACCTTGTCGGCCGCGAGGTTCGTAATGGTGATCATGGGGAGCGGGGAGAATTGCACCGCCGGGGCTGCCGGACAGCGCGCGATTCGACTAGTAGTATAGGGCCGTGCAACGGGGTTCGCCATACCTAGCAGTTGTCTCTGGGCTAATCGTCGGCCTTTTCGCGCGAGAAACCTTCGCGCAAGCGCCGGGGGCAGCGCCGCCTGCCGCGATGCCACCTCCGGCTCCGGCCGCGCCTGCTCCGGCTGCGCCCGCTCCAGCGCCGGCCCCGCTTGCCGACGCTCCGCCTCCTGCGCCCGCGCCCGCGCCTCCCGGGCCGCCGCTCGCGCCCACGCCCCTCGGCAAGCCCGTGATCGACATCCAGGTGCCGGAGCCCGAGCCCGCACCGCCGCGGAAGCTTCGCATGCACGAAGGATTTTACCTGCGGCTCAGCGCGGGTGGCCTCTGGGGTGGGACCTCCGTCAACAGCGATAGCCCGGCTCTTCCGAACTACACCGTCGACGGATGGGGGTTCTCGTTCGACGGCATGGTGGGTGGGACCGTGAGCGGCTCGCTCGCTATCGGTGGCGCGATTTCCGGTCAGGGCTTCGGCTACGGCGGTGGCTCCGACAACGGCTCGGCGGGTCTGCTCACGCTCGGCGCCTTCGTCGACGGCTTTCCGATGCCGAACGACGGCCTGCATCTCGGCGGCATGCTCGGTCTATCGCGCAGCAGCACGAGCAGCCATCGTGGTTACGACGGCTTCACCGGTTGGGGTCCCGGCATGGCGGCGTGGTTCGGCTACGACGGCTGGGTTGCCGACGACTGGTCGATGGGCGGCATGCTCAAGCTCTCGGGTGGGCTCGCTTGGGGCACCGCGGACCAAGCCGGTCACGACGTGGGCGAATCGGCCTCGACCTACCAGATCACGTTGCTCTTCAGCGTGCTCTATCACTGAACCCGCGCAGAAGGCCCGAGCGGCACGCCACGACGAATAGCCCGTCGCGCACCGGAGTCGGACGCATCGGATCGATGCACGATGAGTCGGGGAGCGCGGCGCTGTCGCCATGCGGCGCGAGCGTGAGCAGCGTCGAGCTCGTGGTGCCGAGCAGCGTGCGACCGGTGCGGTCGGTGACGATGCTGGCGAGCTCGCCGCCGCTCTCGGCGATCGGCAGGCGCACGCGACCGAGCTCGTGTCCGTTGGGATCGAGGTCGAGGAGCAGCGCACCCGTCGCGACCAAGCGCAGCCGTCCTCCGGCGAGGGCCGCGAAATCGCGAAGCTCCGCGCTGGGATCGCCGAACGCGATCCGCCGCTCCTTCGTGACGAGGTCGAACGTCAGAAGCTCGCTCCTGCCGAGGGCGAAGAGTCGTTGCCCCACGAGCGCAACGGCACGCACCGGCGTTTGAAAGCTCCCGAATCGGACGGGATCGCCCGCGGCACGGCGCACGAAGATCGTGCCGGAGTGGCCGACCGCGAGCGTCGTGCCCTGCCACTCGAAGACGGCGCGGATCGGATCGGGCAGGCGTGCTTCGTAACCCTCGGCGCCGCGCGGGCCGATGCGCGCCAGGGTGGAGCCGGCAGCCACGATGGCTCCGCCGTCGAGCGTGGGAACGGCGAGCGGGCTTTGCTCGAACGGAGCCCAGGGTAGCGTCTCGCGGCCTTCGAGCACGCCGCCGGCCGAAACGCGGATCAGGTGAGCGTCGCGCGTGACGAGCAAGGAACGCCCGCCCGCGACGGGCAGCGGACCGAGGGCGAGCTCCGCGCCGACGCGCACGGACCAGAGCGCGTGGCCGACGGAGTCGAGTGCCGTCAGGCGGCCTTCGGCGTGAGCGACCAGCAGGCGGCCCTCGGCGTCGGCGGCAAGCTCGCCCGCGAGCGGCGGCGTGATGCGCGTCTGCCAAACGGTGCTCGGATGTTCGGGAAGGAGCGCGCTGGTTTGGTTGGTTCCGTTGGCGTCGACGCGCGCCGCGACCACGGCGCTTCGCGCGGGCGCGCTCTCGAGCCGGATCGCGATCTTCGGGTCACCGGCGCGCGCGGCGGTGGTCGTGAGAAGGAGCGCGACGCTGCACGCGGCGCCACGAACGCCGAGCTGGCGTCCGGTTTTCCGCGCCGTCCGTGGGGGCCGTCTCACGGCTCGGCCTCGAGTCGAACGAGGTACGGCTCGGGTCCCGGCAAGGAAACCTGCGCCGTGGGCGTGGGACCGAATGGATCCGGGGTCAGCGTCAGATCGACACAAGGCGGTGCGCCGGCGTCGACTTTGAGCCAGGGGCCGCGAAAGGCGCCGACGGCATCGCTCGCAGACGGCTTCACGCTCGAGCCTGCACGATGCCGCCGGACCGGCACGCCGTTGTCGGGCCCGCCGTGCGGCGTGATCTGCAGCACCGAGCCGCGCCGTCGCGGGTGCTCGGGGGCGTCCTCGACGACGAAGCGGACGCGCTTGGGACTCGGGCCCGCGCACACGAGGTCGGTGTCGCGTGCCCACGCGAGCGTGCCGCGCAGGGTACCGCCGGCCGCGATCACGTTGCCGTGCGGCTCGGTGTCGTTCGGCTCGAGCTCCCGGTCGCGGCTCTCCTCTCCCGGCTCGAGCTTGAGACGGTACTCGTCGGACACGTTCTCGTAGACGGGGGAGGGGCCCGAGTCGAGGTACGTCTCGTTGTCTTGCATCACGGCAACGAGCCAGAGCCCGGGCGTCAGCGCTAGCGCCGGGACGTCGAGTCCTACGCCCGCGCTGCCGAGGCAGTAGCGTCCGAACGGCTCGGTGCCGTCGGGCGGGTAGAGCCAGACGCAGCTCGCGAGGTTCGGCAGCGGCTCGAGGGAAAGGTGCACGGTCGACACGCCGGCCGGCACGTTCACGCGGAAGAAGTCGCGGTCGCTGCGCTGGCGGTCCAGCCGCTTGCCGAGGCGGCCCCGCACGTCGAGCGGGAACGGGAGCACTCGCGCCTCGCTCGCCGCGTTGTTCGGCTCGAGCTCGGTGCCTTGGAACTCGGTGGGGGCGGCGAACGCACCGAGCACGCGCAGCCCGAAATAGAGCGCGGTCCCGCCCGCGAGCACCGCCAGGATGCCCGCCGCCCAGCTCTTTTGCCGGAGCTTGCGCTCGTAGCCCTCGACCTCGTCGCGCGTGGCGGCGTCGTCGCTGCCGGCGAGGCCGTAGAGCTGCTTGGCGTCGAGCAGGCTGTCGACGCTGCCTCCGCCGCCTTTGAGCTCCTGGACGAGCGCGCCCTGCAGGGCTGCGGCGCTCGGGAAGCGCTCGGAGGGGTCCTTGGCGAGCGCCACCATGATGATGCGCTCGAAGGTTTTGGAAAGGCCGAGCTCGGGGACGCGGGCGTTCGGGGGCTCCGGTGTCTCCGTGAGGTGACGGGTGAAGACGCCCATGGGCGTCGCCGCGTCGAACGGCACGGTGCCCGTGAGGCAGGAGTAGAGGAGAGCACCGAGCGCGTACACGTCGCAGGCGGGGGTGACGCCTTCGCCGCGGATTTGCTCGGGCGCCATGTAGTACGGCGTGCCGACGATCGCCCCGCTCGAGGTGACGTCGGAGAGCTCGCTCGATTCGCGCAGCTTGGCGAGCCCGAAATCGAGGACCTTGGCCACGTCGTCGCCCGACGTGCTCGGCACGATCATGATGTTTTCGGGCTTGAGATCGCGGTGGACGATGCCTTTGTCGTGCGCTTCGGCGAGCGAGCTACAGATCTGGATCACGATGCGCATCGTGCGCGTCGAGTCGAGGCGTCCGGCCTCGTCGACGATCACGCCGAGATCGCGACCGCGCACGTACTCCATCGCCAGGTACGCGAGCCCGTCGGCTTCGCCGAAGTCGAACACTTGCACGGTGTTCGGATGCGACAGACGGCTCGACATCTCGGCTTCGCGCTTGAAGCGGGCGAGCTGCCTGGCGTCGCGCGTGAGCTCGCCCGTCAAGAGCTTCAACGCCAGGACCTTGCCGATGCGCGCGTGCTCGGCCTTGTACACGACGCCCATGCCGCCGCGACCGAGCAGCTCGATGACGCGGTAGCGGTCGGCGATCAAGCGCCCGAGCAGCGGATCGGCGAGGTGCGGCTCGCGCGAGGGCGGAGGAGCGGTCGAGATTCGACTGTAGGCGCGTTCGGTCGGGGGCAGGGACAGCGAGAGCGCGCCCCCGCAGTTGCCACAGAAGTTGGCGGCTCCGGCGACCGCTGCACCGCAGTGCGCGCAGCTGATCGCCGTGACCGCGCCGAACGTCACGGTCGCCCTTTGAGCACGAAATCCGCGGCAATCGCCGGGATGCGCGAGCCGGGACGCGGGCCGTCGACGCTCCCGGTCACGGCGCCGAACACGCCCACGCTGCTGCCTTCCTTGAGCACGAGCTTCTCTCCGCTCGTGATGCGGGCCAGACACGGCGGAGCGGAACAGCCGTTCTTCACGTCGATGAGCAGCACGGTCGTGAACGCGTCTGCGCGCGATTCGACCACGCTGCCGTCGAGCGCGACGGCGAGCCCGCGCTGGGCGTCGGACGCCTTCTCGATCGCCGCGTAGGCGGTCGCGGCTCGCGTGCGCACGGCGGCCGCTTCCGCCGCCAAGCTCTGCACGCGCCGCACCTTGACCGGCACGAGGCGCGGCGCCTGATCCTTGGCGTCGGCGCGCACGGTGATGGTCGTTTCGCCGAGCGAGGACACGCTCATCATTTGAGCGAACGCGCCCGAGCCGTCGACCGTGATGGGCCGCGCCTCGACGCTGACGCTCGCGTCCTTCGCGGTGTGCCCGGCGAGAACGAACGTGGCGGTCTCGATCACGATGCTGTTGCCGGGCGCCTGCACGACGAGGGGCGTGACGCCGACGCGCACCTTGACCTGGCCGCTCGTGGGGGTGCCGTTCGGGGGCGTGACGACGTACGGTACCTCGCGCTCCAGCGTCGTGAGCGTCGGGCTCATGCCCGTCACCTGCCGTGCGACGTCGATTTCGGCGGCGCCCGTCTCCGTGCCGCCCGCGGCCGGCACGAGCGCGAGCGGCTTGCCGTCGACGACGACCGCCGAATGCGGGACCGCTTCGACGCGAACCGTGACGCGCGGGGGCGCCAGCGCGAGCGTCGCCGTGTCGGCTCGCACCCGGAAGTCGACGGGGACGTGCAGCTCGACCTGCTCGGAGCGGCCGGGCCGTCGCTCGAGCTCGACGGTGACTCGGTTGTCGCCCACGCGCAGCGGCTCCGCGAGAGCGAGCGACGCGCGCGTGCCGTGGAACGTCGCCTCGCGCCCCGAGAAGCGCACCTTCGAGTCGTCGGTGCATCCGGCACACACGAGCGAGAGCGACTCGCGTCCGTCGGGGCTCGCGGCGAGCTCCGCCGTGATGGTGCCCCGCGAGCGGTAGAGGAGGAGCGCGACGACCGCTGCCGTGAAGAGCGCCGCGGCGCCCACCATCGCGACGGCTGCCATGGCGGGAATGCGGAAAGGGCGCGGTACTCCCGCCAGGGTCTCCATCAACGGGTCCGCGATGGGCGGCGGAGGTGGCGGTGGCGGCTCCGGCATCGGCCAGGCGGGGGCCGGCTGGCCCTCGGGCGGGCGAGCCTTCTCGACTCCCGGACGCAAGGGAGCGATGCCCGGGCGCGCGACGCCCATGATCGTTTTCTTGGAGACGGGCGCGTCGGCTGCTGGTCGTGCGGGCGGCTCGCCGCCGGGCTCGGCCGGAACGAATGCCTCGGGTGGGGCCATGCCGATCATGGTGCCGTGACGAGCGAAGTGAGGCGCCGCGGTGCCCTGCGGCGCGGGAGGTTGCGGCGGAACGGGCTCCGGCGGCGCCATGCCGATCATCGTGCCCTTGAAGCTTGCGTGTCCCGCCGGTGGTGCGGTGGGGGCCGGCGTGGCAGGCGCCGGAGGGGCGCTCGAGGTTGGCCGTGCCGCGGCGTCCGGGGGCGAGAACCCCATGCCGAGCATCGTGCCCTTGAACGCGGCGGGTCCCGTCGGAGGCGTCGAGGCGGCGCGCGGGGACAAGACTTGCGTGACGGCGGGTCCCGCCGGGGGCGCCGAGGCGCGCGGAGACAAGACTTGCGTGACGGCGGGTCCGGTCGGGGGCGTCGAGGCGCGCGGAGACAAAACCTGCGTGACGGCGGGTCCGGTCGGGGGCGTCGAGGCGCGCGGGGATACGACTTGCGTGACGGCCGGGCTGCGGCCTTCAGCCGCCGGGGGCGCAGCCGCGGGCGCTTCGGCGAGCGGCGCTTCGGCGGGCGGCGCCGGCTCAGGGCGCGTGTAGTCGACCATCGTCCCGCCCAGGGCGGCCGGTGCTTCGGTGGGCGGCGCTTCAGCGGCCTGCGCTTCGCTGGGCGGCGACGGTTCGGGGCTCGCGTGGCCGACCATCGTCCCGCCCAGGGCGGGTGGCACCGCAGTCGGCAAAAGGACGCCGCAACCGGGGCAGGTGATGGCCGCGACCGGGGTTGCGGCTCCGCACTTCAGGCAAGGACGCATGTGCCTCCCCAATATACCCGCAATCCTTGGCCAAAACTCGATCCCCGAACTATGGGCGTGGGAGGCCCGCCATGCTCGCCAAGCGCATCATTCCCTGTCTCGACGTCCGGGACGGCCGCGTCGTCAAAGGCGTGAACTTCGTGGGGATTCGCGACGCGGGCGATCCCGTCGAGTGCGCCCGCCGGTACGACGCCGAGGGGGCCGACGAGATCACGTTCCTCGACATCACCGCCTCCCACGAGGGGCGAAAAGCCATGCTCGACGTCGTGGAACGCACGGCCGAGGTCGTGTTCGCGCCGCTCACCGTGGGCGGTGGTGTCGGCGCGCCCGAGGACGTCCGGACGCTGCTCGACGCGGGCGCCGACAAGGTGAGCATCAACAGCGCCGCCGTTGCGGACCCGTCGCTCATCGGACGCATTGCCGACGCCTGGGGACGGCAGGTTCTGGTCGTCGCCATCGATGCGCGACGGAGCGACGCCGGGACCTTCGAGGTTTACACGCACGGCGGTCGCCGCCCGACCGGACTCGACGTGATCGAATGGGCGTCGCGCGCGGCAGGGCTCGGCGCCGGCGAGATCTTGCTCACGAGTATGGACAAGGACGGCACGCGGAGCGGCTACGACCTCGAGCTCCTGCGCGGTGTCGTCGATGCCGTCGACATTCCGGTGATCGCTTCGGGCGGGGTAGGGACCCTGGAGCACATGCGCGAAGGGCTCGCGGAAGGCGGCGCGGACGCCGCGCTCGCCGCATCCATCTTTCACGACGGCATGTACACGGTCGAGCAAGCCAAGGGCTATTTGCGCTCGCGTGGCGTGCTCGTGCGCGGAGGCAACGCGTGAACGTAACGCTCAGAGAGGTGTTGGCAGGGGCCGAGCAGCACGCCGTGCCGCTCACCGCCGAGTGCGTGGGGTATTTGGTGCTCGGGGCAGCCGATCAGGTGCTCGGTGCGCCGCGCTCGGTCGGTACCGAGGATCTTTTGCTGTCGGAAGACGGCGCCGTGCGTGTCGCGGGCGGCCGGGCGGCGCGAGCCGACGAAGCCGAGCGTGATCTGCGCGCCGTGCTCGACGCGCTGCTCCTGCCCGCGAGCTCCGCGAGCGCGGGGCTGCTTCGCGCCTCACGCCGTCCGCCGGGCACGGGCATCGAGGGGTTGGTGCGCGAGCTCGAGACGGCGCTCATCCCCGTGAACCGCTCCGCGGCGAAGCGAGCGCTGTCACGCCTGCAGCGCGAGACACGCCGCGCGCTCGACAGCGGGCGCATTCG
>DASUGE010000269.1:0-4848 GCA_036274215.1 Polyangiaceae bacterium
GTGTAGGCGTCGACGACGGACGCGTCGACGAAGCCGCCCGTGTAGTAGTAGTCGAGCCGCGCGTAGTCGCCCGATGCCGCGCCGCCGGAGAGGCCGAGGGCGAGGACGTGATGCCTGAGCCACGGCAGCGTGAAATACGTCGAGACCTGGCCGGAGAACGCCGTGAGCGTCGATTCGCTGCCCCACGCGGGCTGCGCGAAGTCGCCGCCCACGACGAGACGCAGCCCGCTCTCGAGGCTGATGGCGTACGGCGTCGCCGTGGCGTTCGAGTACGAGTAGCCGAGATGGACGGCGGCCAAGATGCCGCTGTCGGGCTCGGTGGGCAGCAGCGCGTCGGGGTCGAGTCGGGGGATCGGCTGCTGGTGATCCCAGTCGAGCACGGTGTACGAAAGCGCGACGGATTGGCCTTCGAACGTGCCCGGCATGTCGAGCGCGACGCCCGTGGAGACGCCGGTTCGGTACTCCTTCACCTTCTGCGGAGCCGAGCCGATGCGGTAGTCCGTGCGCGGTGCGACGCCACGGAACGCCGAAGCATGGAAGGCGAAGGGCAGCTCCGAGTACGTGTAGTCGAGCGAGCCCACGAGATCCGTCTCGTCGGTTTCGATCAGGAGCTTCGCGAGGAACGAGTGACGTCCGATGGCGTCGGAGCCCGAGGTCGAGATCGTGACGGCGTTGCCGAACGTGCTCGTCCCGAAGCCGACGCCCCACGAGTACGGGCGCAACGTCGGCAGCGCGCGATACGGCGCGACCGGCCAGTGCTTTTGCTCGACGTAGTGCGGGCGCGGCCGTGCCACGACCGGGGCGCTCGCCGGTCGCCATTGCGAGCGGTCGAGCGGCAGCGCGAAAAGGTCGAAGCCCGCCGCCGTATAGCCGACGTACACCAGCGTTTTCCCGTCGGGTGACGGCTCCGGCATGTAGGCGCCCGTGAGGACGTTCGTCACCTGGTAGAGCGCGCCCGTCGCGAGCTCGAACGCGTAGATGTTCGGAACGCCGCTGCGATCGGAGCTCAGGTAGACGAACTTGCCGTCGGGTGACCACGACGGCTGCTGGTCGAGCGAGCGGTCGTGCCAGAGCTCGACGAGCTTCCCCGTGGCGACGTCGACGATGCGAACGTCGCGGTAGCCGCCGGCCGTCCAGGCGCCGTAGGCGACGCGCGTGCCGTCCGGCGAGAAGCGCGGCGTGAAGGCTTGCTCGTAGCGTCCCGCGGCGACGAGGCGCCGCTCGCTGCCGAGTCGCCCGTCGGCCTCGAGCTCGGCGATGCGCAACGTGACGGTGCCGGTATCGCTCGTGACGTACACCATGCGGCGCCCGTCAGCGCTCACGTCGACGTCGCGCACTCGGCGCCCCGTGGTCAGTCGAGCGAGCCCAGCGTCGCTGCCGTCGGGAGGGCGCACCCCGGGCGGAAGCCGAAACACGTCGCCGAACGGGTACACGCGCGCCGACGGCGACACCGTATCGAAGTAGAGCGAGCAATCCGGTCCGAACGCGAGGCTCCGTCCCGTCGAGCGCACCCAGCGTTGCGCGCTCGTGCCCGGCTGCGCGGCGACGGAAACCGAGTACACGCCAGCGAGCGTGTCCGCGTCGCTTCGAAGGTACGCGACCTCACCCGGCGCCCCGCACCGGGCCGGCAGGAAGCGCGGCTCGATCGCCGACCAGCCTTCGTGCGTGAGCCGCTTCCCTTCACGCAAGCCAGTCGCGGCGATCGCGCGCGCTTGCGCGGCATAGCGGGCGTGGACGTCCTTCTTCCAGCCCTCGTAGAGGTCCTCGTAGGTGAGGCCCGTGGCGCGCCGGATCGCACGATTGACGCCGAAAGGAATGATGGTGGCGCCGTAGTCCGCCGCGACGGCCGCGTAGATGTTCGGGCCGTAGATGCTCTCGATCCAGTCGATGAAATGCGCGCCGTAGAGGTACCAGAGCGTCCCCCCGGGCCAGCGCCGCGGCAGGTGGCTGATCTCGTCGAGCGTCGCGACGTTGTTCTCGAGCACGTCGGCGCGCAGCATCATGTCGAACTGGCTCGAGCGCAGGCGGCCCCCGCTCGTGTGCTCGGTCTCCATCGCGACGGCGAGGCCCTCGAGGATCCAATGCGGCTGCTCCTCGTTCGGGGCAAGCGTGTTGCCGAACACGCTGTTCACGACGGACGGCACGCCGGACACGTGCTCCATGTGCAGGATGTGCGTGAGCTCGTGCGTGACGAGGTGCGAGACCCAGTCGTCGTAGTCGCCGAGCGCGGACATGTCGTCGGGCGCCGCGACGTAGAGCGTGACGCTCGGGTACGGCAGGGTGTAGGCGAAGCCGTTCGCGTCCTCCGTCGCGTCCGTGAGCACGATTTCCGTCGTGCGCGCCGGGCGCAGGCCGAGCTCGGGCGACAAGCGCTCGTACACGTCCTCGGCCGCGGTCGCGGCGCGCTGCGCTACGTCCTCGATGCCGGCGTGGAAATGGACGTGAAAGTGCGGCGTCGTCAGCGTGAACCAACGCACGTACGGATCGCCCGCGCGCGCGTTTGCGACGACGAGCAGCGCGCCCAGCAGCCAGGCAAGCGCGAGCGCCTGGGGCCGCCGGTCGTGCACGCGTCGTCGACGAGCGTGACGACTCACATGTCGTCGTAGAAGAGCGGCTCGCGGTTGCGCACGTAGCGATACACGAGCTGGCGACCTTCGGCAGAGATCTGCGTGAACTGCGCGCCGAAGCCGGGTTGCCCGTCCGCGCCCGAGTTCGGGGAGTCACGCGTCCAGCGGACAACGGCAGCCGCCTCGAACTCGTAGCCGCCCGGCAAGCAGACCTTGATCATGAGCGGCACGCCCACTTCCGGGATGTTGTAGGTGGCGATGAAGATCCCGCCGGCGTCGATGACGTCGTTGCCGCTCAGCCCTTTGTAGAAGTTCGTGGGGCTGTGGGCGCCGAGCTCTGCTTCGTAGCGCTGCATTCCGCCGGGTGCGGGCGCCGGTGCCGGTGCGGCTTGGGGTGCCGGCTGCTGCCACTGCGGAGCGGCTTGCGGAACGGGTTGTTGCCATGCGGCGGGTGCCGGCTGAGGCGCGGGCTGCTGGCCCCACGCTGGCTGAGGCACGGGCGCGGGCTGCTGGCCCCACGGCGACTGACCGGCAAGCTGCGTGGCTGCGACGGGGTTCGCGGCCGCCGGCTGGCCGACGACGGCGACCTGCGGCGGCGCTTCGCCCCCGCCTTGGTAGGCGCCCGACGGCTGGGTCGGTGGTGACGGCGCGAGGGACCCCTGTCCGACCATGGCCGTGACCTGATGCACGAGCCCGAGCGCACCGGCGATCGCCTCCATCGCTTGATCGACCGCCGGGTGGTTGACCTGCGCCAGCTGGAGCTCCGAGAGCGCCTTGCGCACGAGCGCGAGCGCCCCCGCGGCATCCGCCCCCGGCCCTCCACCCGTCGACTCGACCCGGTGCAGCGAGCTCATCGCCTGGGCGATCGGCTCCGCCGCTTGCATCAGTGCGGGCGGCACGCCCGGGCTCTGTAGCGCTCCCAGGCCCCGCGCCAGATTCTCCCGTGCGGTTCGCGCCAATGTCACGACATCCATCGATTCGAATCCCTCCGCGAGAGGTGAGGGCGCGAGTCTATCAACCCAAGTGTCCCGTGTCTCGGCTCGCAAGGTGCTCGCGCACCGCCGTCGCGAGCTCGTCAGGGCCGAGGACGGCGTCCGGCCCGTCGTCTTCTTGCGGCAGCACGGCCCGAAGCACGCTGATCGCGCCGTCGCCCGTCCTCAGAACCAGCCGGGCCGGCTCGCCGTACACGGCCGCCTCACCTGGCTCCAAGGCCGATGGGTACACGCCCGCCTCGGAGGCGCGCGTCACGAAGAGCTCGAGTCCCTCCACCTCGAGCCCGAGGCCCGGCACGGGGGCGAGCGCGCGGATCCGTCGCAGAACCCGCGCGGTCGGCCAAGTCCATTCCACGTGGAGCGCATCGCCATCGGGCTCCGGCGCCCAGGTCACGCCTTCCGCAGATTGTGCGCGCGCCGCTGGCGGCTCCCCGCGGGCGTAAAGGCCGACCGCCTCGCGCAGCGCCGCCAGCGACGGACGATCGAGCGCGCGCGCGAGCTGCCAGCTGTCGCGCTCACCCACGCTGAGCGAACGAGTGAGGAGGATGTCGCCCTCGTCGTACTCGGGCGTGAGCGTGTGGACCGTCACGCCCGTCTCGCGATCGCCGGCATCGATCGCCGCATAGTAAGGGTTCGGCCCGCGATGGCGCGGCAAGAGCGAAGGATGCACGCCGATCCCGCCGAGGCGCGCGCAGGCGAGCCACGTCGCGGGCAGGCGTCGCGTCCAGAACCAGCTGACGAGCAGATCCGGCGCTGCCCGTTCGAGCGCTGCTAGAACCCGTACGCCGAAGCCATCGCTCTCGCCCGTGCCGAGCCCTGCCGCTGCCGCTAGAACGCGAGTCGCGGGGGAGCGTCGTGCGAGCCGGCGCCGGCCCGGCGCGTCGACCGGCGGGAGCACGGCGAGCGCGAGGTCGTGGCCGTCGTGTGTCAGGAGACATGCTCCAAGCGGCAGTCCGAAATAGGCGACGCGAAGGCGACTCACGAGTGGCTCACTTGCAGGAACGCGGCGTAGGCATCAACATCATGGGGTGAAGGTTCGTTTCGCTTCGGCCCGCTGGGTCGCCGCGCTGCTCGCCTTGGGAGGGCTGGCATTAGCCCAAGACCGGCTGATCGTAGATCCGTGGAAGCACGCCGTCTCGGCGCTCCTCCCGGAGCCGAAGTCGGAGGCGCTACCGACGACGCGCGCGGTGGGCGTTGCGTCATTCCCGGTCGAAGCGCCGAAGGGTGCACCCTCCGTGGTGCCGGTGGGGCCGCCCATCGTCGATGCACCCGTGGACCCTTGGGCGGCC
>DASUGE010000270.1:0-11942 GCA_036274215.1 Polyangiaceae bacterium
TGACGGCGCTGAACCCGTACCTGCGCGTCGGCGAGCAGCTCGTCGAGGGCCCGATGCTGCACCTTGGCCTCGGCGAGCGCGAAGCCGAAGCGCGCGCCGTGGCGCTCCTCGACCGAGTCCGCATTCCGGACGCCCGCGCGCGCCTCCGGAGCTACCCGCACGAGCTCAGCGGCGGGATGCGCCAGCGCGTGATGATCGCGATGGCCCTGCTCTGCGATCCGGAGCTGCTCATCGCCGACGAGCCCACGACCGCGCTCGATGTGACCGTTCAGGCGCAAATCCTCGAGCTCATTGTCGAGCTCCGGCGCGAAAAAGAGCTCGCGATCCTGCTCATCACGCACGATCTCGGCGTCGTCGCGAGCACCTGCGATCGCGTGCTCGTGATGTACGCGGGCCGCGTCGTCGAGCTCGCTCCGGCGCGCGCGCTCTTCGAGCGGCCGCTCCACCCTTATACCGCCGCGCTGATGCGCAGCCTGCCGAGGCTCGACGCGACCCGAGCGGGGCAGCTCGAGGCCATTGCCGGGCTGCCGCCTCGGCTCGATCGCCCGTTCACCGAATGCAGCTTCGCGCCGCGCTGCACGTACGTCCACGACGCCTGCCGCTTGCGGGATCCTTCGCTCACGGAGCCGGAGCCGGGACGCCTGCGGCGCTGCGTGCTGCCGATCGAAGGGCTCGTGCGAAACCCACGCTAGTGGGTGCCTGCAGGAAGTGCGCGTTCAGATCTCTTCGACGCTCACGAGCGTGACGTCGAAGGTCGTCTCCGCCGCCGCCTTGCCGGGGATCGACAGCTGGACCTGATCGATCGGTCCCTTGGCGTACGCCGTTCCGGCACCGCCCTCCCAGCACTCGGTGTTGAACATCGTGTACGGAATGCTCGCGGGGCTCGCCGTCGCGTTCGCGCACCAGCGGGTCGAGGCGGCGCTACCGGCCGAGATCTGCACGCGTACGTCGAACGTGCCTGACTTGCTGAACGTGACCTTGATCCCGGTTCCGGTCGGCGTGATGGTCTTCTTCGAGCCGCCGTCCTCGTTGACGTTGAAGCCGAGGTACGCGTAGGCGCTGTCGGAAGCCGAGAGGCTGCCCGCGGTGTTCAGCATGCACGACTCGCCGCACATCGCGAAGCTCGTCGGCATCGTCGTGCTGGCCGCGCCTCCATCCGGCTTGAGCGTATCTACGCCCGCGCTCGCGTAGCCGTGCCAGCAGGCGCCGCCCATCATCGGTGCGCGCACGAGACCGGTCGAGCCGATCGTGAACTTCGTGTCGCACGAGACCGCCGAGGTCGACCCAGCCGAGCCCGAGCTCGACCCGGCCATGCTCGACGTGCCGGCGCTGCCGCCCGAGGTGCCGCCGCCCGTGCCGCCTTGCGTCGTTCCGGTGCCGGCGCTGCCGCCGCTCGTCGCCTTGCCGGCGCCGCCAACCGTGCCCGCACTGCCACCCGTACCGGTGCCGGCCGAGCCACCATTGCCCGGCAGGCTGCCGCCGTTGGAGATCGACCCGCCGTTCGAGATCGACCCGCCGTTGCTCGAGCCGCCCCGCGCGGTGTTGTTCCCCGACGAGTCGTCATCGTCGTCGTCACGGGTCTCGAGGGGCGCCGGCTGGGAGCAGGCCGCCCCGATGGCGATCGCAAATGAAAGATACAAGCCGAAGACAATGGCGGAGCGGTGCATCGAGCTAGCCTCCGAATCTAATCCTTGTGGTACCTCGCAGAAGGGATTTCGCCAAGGGACATCCGAGAAATGGCGTTCGTCCGCGATGAAAGTTTGCGCTCACCCGGGACCGGTCCCAGATTGAGCGCGCCAGAAGGCCGCATGACGCGCTCGAACGAGCCATTGCTCGAAATTGCCCAACTTAATGTTCATTTTCCACTAGCGGGGCGCACGGAACGGGTGCGCGCCGTCGATGGCGTGAGTCTCGAGCTTCTTCGTGGGGAGACGCTCGCCTTGGTGGGCGAGTCGGGCTGCGGGAAGTCGAGTCTGGCGCGCGCGGTCGTGGGACTTCTTTCGCCGACGGCAGGGCAGATCCGCTTCGCGGGCCAGGAGCTCGAGCCGCTGGGTGCGCGCTCACGCCGCCCGCTTTGCCAGAAGCTCCAGATGGTCTTTCAAGACCCCGACGCGAGCCTCGATCCGCGCCGGCCGATCGGCGACGCCGTGGGCGAGGCCGTCGAGCTTCACAGCTCGCTTCCACGAGACGAGCGCCGCGCCCGCGTGCTCGAGCTCTTCGAGAGCGTCGGGCTCGATCGCGCGCTCGAGCACCGCTATCCGCACGAGCTCTCGGGCGGTCAAAAGCAGCGCGTCTGCATCGCTCGTGCGCTCGCCCCCGGGCCGGAGCTCCTCGTTTGCGACGAAGCCGTCTCCGCCCTCGACGTCTCGATTCAAGCCCAGATCCTGAATCTCCTCGGCGAGCTCAAGGTGCGCCTCGGTCTGTCCTACCTCTTCATCACGCACGATCTGCGCGTCGTACGCCACGTCGCCGACCGCGTGGCGGTCATGTACCTCGGCCAAATCGTCGAAACGGCGCCCACGAGCGACCTCTTCGAGTCCCCTCGCCACCCGTACACGCGCGCCCTGCTCGACGCCGTACCCAGCATCGACGCCACGGCTCACCCTGCTCCGCTCCTCCGCGGCGAGGTCCCGTCCCCAGCAAATCCGCCCGCCGGCTGCCGGTTTAATCCGCGGTGTCCGCAAGTGATGGAGCGGTGCCGCCAAGAGGCGCCGGAGCTTTACGAGCTGGGTGCGCGTAAGAGTCGGTGTTTCCTAGTGGAACCTGCGTCCTAGTGGACGCGGTGACCGGCAGCGTCCACGTAACGGTCCGATTTTCGCAGAACGCACGGGCGAAGCCCGCCGCGGGCCGAAGGGCCGCCGACACGACCTTAGAGTCTTGGAAGACCAGATCGATCGGCCACGGCGGCGACAACTCGTACGACAAACCGGCGAGGCCGGCGGGACGCGGCACTCTGTCGCGCAAGGCGCTCGACGATCCGATCGCCGCAATGGCGCTGATTCGCAGCAACGATCGCCTGGCCCATCAGGCTACCGTTCCTACGTCCCGGAAGCGCCGGCCCCTCCCGTGTCCTCCACGCCGCACGCCGCGAACGCGTCGGCGCAGAGCGGCGCCGGGTCGAGCATCGCTTGGTCGTAGATGCAGTGGAAGAAGTCCTGGTCCGCTTGCTGTCCGGCGTGGCAAGCGGCGTAGATGACCGGCGGGTACAAGTAAACGGAGTCGGGGTCGTTGGGGTCCGGCTCCGTCACGCAACCGTCAGCCAGGCAACTGCAGTAAGCGTCAACCGCAGTCGCGCACGTCGCGTCGGTGGGGCTATTGACGTCGCAGTCGCACCCGGAAGGCTCCGTGCAGTCGAGGGGTGGAAACCCGTACGTCGTGCAGAACTCGGAGCATGTGACCGTCAGGAGCTTGCTGCCGTCGCAATAGGTCATCGAGTCCGTCGTGGGGCACGTCGCGGGGTCGTCCGTCGAAGTGCAGGTGCCGCTGCTCGTTCCGGCGGATCCACCCGTGCCGCTGGTGCCGCCGGTACCGCTGGTGCCGCTGGCGCCGCCGCTGCCGGAAGCGCTGCCGCCGTTCGCGGACCCGGACGAGCCGCCGTTCGTCCCGCCGCTGCCGCCCTGAGTGCCCGCGCTCCCGCCCTTGGAGGTGTTGCCCGTGCCTCCGTTGGCGGGCGTGGAGCTGCCGCCCTGCCCGTTCATGGTGCCGCTCGAGCCACCGAGAACGCCGCCCATGTCGTCGACGCACTTCTTGTTCTCGCAGATGCGCCCGTTCTTGCAGTCAGAGTCCTTGCTGCAGCCGCTGCTGCTGTCGTCGTCGTCGTCGTCTCCGGTAGTGAAGCAACCCTGCAACAAACCGATGCCGACGACTGCGGGAACCCACGACCAGCGCCTGACGTTTCCGAGTGCCATCATGACCTCATCTGCCCGAGAGCCAAGCAAGGGCGAGACCCACTTTAACACGATCAGTGGCTTGGTGTCGGGGGGTGGAGTTACGCTGCCGCCGGCGATGGCAAAGTCCGACCTCAGCGAACGTCCGAGTGTGTTCCGTCCCGTTCCGCGCACCGGGGTGATCTACGTCACGACGGAAGCGCAGCGCGCCGGGTTTCGGCAAGATGATCCCAATTGGTGCAATCTCGGTCAGGGTCAGCCGGAGACAGGCCCACTCGACGGGGCGCCGCAACGCGTCACCGAGGTGACCATCGGCTCGCTCGATCAAGAGTACGCCCCGGTCGCCGGGATCTGGGAGGCGCGCGAGGCCGTCGCCGGCATGTACAACGACCTCTTTCGACGCGGGATGCCGTCGCGTTATTCAGCAGAAAATGTGGCGCTCTCGGGCGGCGGGCGCGTCTCGATCATGCGCGCGTGCGCGGCGATCGGGCAGATCCATCTCGGTCATTTCCTGCCGGATTACACCGCGTACGAGGAGCTGCTCGACATCTTTCGCCGCTTCACGCCGATCCCGATCCTGCTCGACCCCGAGCGTGGCTACGACTTCTCGCTGACGGAGCTGCGCAGAGAGATTGCGGGGCGCGGCCTCGGTGCGTTGCTCCTCTCGAACCCCTGCAATCCGACGGGGAAAGCCATCGCCGGCTCCGAGCTCGAAGCCTGGGTTGCCACGGCGCGCGAGCTCGATTGTACGCTCTTACTCGACGAATTCTACTCACACTACGTCTTCCGTTCGCCCGAGCCGTTGATGAGCGCGGCCGCCTACGTCGAGGACGTCGAGACCGATCCGGTCGTGCTGTTCGACGGCCTCACGAAGAATTGGCGCTACCCCGGCTGGCGCACGACGTGGACGGTCGGCCCGCGGCGTGTGATCGAAGCGCTCGCGAGCGCCGGCTCCTTCCTCGACGGCGGCGGCTCACGTCCGCTGCAGCAAGCCGCGTTGCGCGTGCTCACCGCGGATCACGCGCGCGCGGAGGCCGAAGCGATCCGGAAGACGTTCGGGCGCAAGCGCAAGCTCCTCCTCGACGGGCTCCGCGCGCTCGGCGTGCGCTTCGAGCGCGAGGCCGACGGCACCTTCTACGCGTGGGGCAATCTCGAGAACCTGCCGCCTCCGTTCGACACCGGAGAAGGCCTGTTCCGCGCCGCGCTCGAGCACAAGGTCATCGTCGTGCCGGGACACTTCTTCGACGTCGACCCCGGGCAGCGCCGCGTCGGCCGCGCCTCGCGCTTCCTCCACCACGCGCGCTTCAGCTTCGGCCCCGACGAGCGCGTCCTCACGACGGCGCTCGATCGCTTGACGGATTTGCTCAAGTCCGCCCGCTAAGGTCCAGAAGCTACTCGAGCGCGACGTCGAAGAAGCCCCACGTCGCCCCGCCGCGCTGATCGTTCACGGTCACCCAGAAGCGCGACGTGCCGCGCTTGTCCGGGATCTTCCAGAGCGTCGTCGGATCCCCCGTGAGACCCGCGGTGCGATCGACGACCAGGCGCGCATCCTCTTTCATGGCGCCCGAGGTCGCGTAGTAGCTCGCCCAGATGACCTCGTAGCCGTCCGTGTAGCGCTCGACGCTCGCCGTATCGATGCGCGGCGTGACGCGGACTTCCGGGCAGTCGTCGCCGCTCGAGCAGGCGTTCAGCACCGGAGCGCACGTGCGCGTGTCGAGCGTGCAGATGCGCGGGTGCTTGTGGCTCTGCCCCGCTTTGGGCGCGCAGTCCTCGTCCACGGTGCAAGACGTGGCGGGGCGGTCGACGAGCGTGGCCGGCATCTCCTCGCCGTCGAAGTCGAGGGCCGTGAGGATGGGGTTCAGGTTGGCCGCGCCGTCGTACGTGTAGAGCGTCGTGAAGCCCACGACCATGCCCGAGGTTCCGACCGCTTTCCCGTCGGGGGCGGTGCACGTCACGGGGATGCCCTCGGTGATGCTCGGATCGAACCCGGGGATCCCGGCGCAAGCGACGAAGAATACGTACGAGACGCCGTAGTGAATCGGATCGTGCGGGACGAGGGGCGCGGTCGTCAGGATGTCGTCGGGGATCGAAACCTCGAACTCCGTGCCCGTGCCGAGCTTTCCGGCGGTGCCCGCCGGAGCAGAGCCGTCACCGAGCCCGGCCGCGAGCTCGCGCAGGACGGGGAGACAGGCGAAGTACTGGCGCCCCGGCGGGTTGTTGCAGCCGGCAAGCCACACGACGTTGAGCTCCGGCGCCGGCTCGCCCTCCGCACGGCCGATGATGCGGTTGTCGGCGAGGAGCATGCTGAGCTTCACCTTCGAGCCCGGCATGATCGTGCCGTTACCCTGTTGCACCGCGAGCACGCGCAGGCCGCCGATCGCGGAGGGCGCCGTAAAGTCGTTGCCGCAGCCGAGCGCAAAGACGAGCGGCAGGAGCTTGGGGAGTAGGCGCGCGTCTCGCATCAAAACTCCACTCGCACGCCGAGGCTCGGGATGAAGGGAAAGCTCGCCGAGGCCGGCTGGTGCTGGGTGTAGTTGAAGTTGTACGCCATCACGTCCGGGTTCTGGCGGTTGTAGACGTTGATGATGTCGAGATAGATACCGAGGTCTACTTCGCCGATGCGAAAGCGCTTGTCGATGCGGACGTCGAGCTGGTGAAACGGCGGGAGGCGCTGGCTGTTGGTGGGCCCCTGAATGCAGACGTAGCTCGTCTGCGTGCTCGAGAAGATGCCGCCGAGGCACGGCGTGTAGAGATTGCCGGTCACGTACCGAAAGCGGGTCCCGAGCTCCCAACCTTTGCCGAGCATCACGCTACCGAGCACGGTGAGGATCTGCGGCTGATCGAGGTAGAAGAGCTCGGAAGGCTGACCGGGACCGTTCGTGCGCTCGGAGCGCGAGAGCGTGTAGGAGACCCAGCCGAAGAAGCGCTCGTCCTCGGCGTAGCGGAGCATCAGCTCGCCGCCGACGATGCGGCCGGTGCCCTCGTTGCTGTACGCAAGCACGCCGTTTTGGTTCACGTTCTGCACGATCAGATCGTCGAGCAGGTTGTAGAAGCCTTCGAGCGAGAGCGTGAGGTGGTCCGTGAGCACCTGCTCGACCCCGAGCGAGTTCTGCCAGGAGCGCGGTGAACGGAGCTTCTTCGGATCGTCGGAGAAGAGCACGTTGAGCAGGCCGGGCTGCTGGTAGAAGAGGCCCGAGCCCGCTTTGAGCGTGGTTTTTCGGGGGCCGGGGCTCACGTCGTAGCGGGCCGTCATGCGCGGGCTCACGTCGACGCGCGTGCTCTCGTACGAGTAGTCGACGCGCACGCCGCTCACGATTTGCGTGGGCTTGCCGGGGTGCATCGCCAGCTCGGCGTAAACGGCCGGGACGAGGAAGGTCCCCTGGTGATCGACGCTGCGCGAGGGAACGGCAGCGCCGCCCCCGATGTCGGGAGCGCTCGACCCAGCGCTGATCGGCAGGCGCGCGGTCGAGGTGTACGGAGCAAATAGGATGTCGTACCCGGTGCGCAACGTCGCGCGCGGCGTGAGCTTGTACGCAAGCTCGCCGCGCGTGAGGATGCCCGTCGCCACGGTATCGAAGTTGACGTTGCCGAACACGAAGCGCTGGTGCGAGCGCGCAATGGATGCCGTGAGCTCCGCGCTCGTCTTCGGCGAGAGCGTGACCTGGTAGATCGTCCCCAGGCCGAGCGATGCGCTCGCCGCTTCGATCGTCCCGCTATTGGCCGAGGTCGAGTCGACGGCGCGGAAGCGATCGTCGAAGCCCAAAAATCCGATGCGCAGGTAGCTCTTCGGCGTGGGGCGCGTGTCCGCGATCAGCTGGTAGTCGTAGTAGACGGGCGCCGCTTGAATGCTCGTGTCGTTGCCGGAGAGCAGCGGCACGAGCCAGGCGTCCACGTGGCTCCGGCGCAAGCCGCCGATGAAGTGCCAGCCCTTCGCGCCGGGGATCGGGCCTTCGGCCATGACGCGGGCATCGATGAAATCGAGCTGGCCCATGCCGTGGTACTTGCCGTCCGCGCGCGTTTCGCGGAGGTGCGCGTCGACCACGCCGGCGAGCGCGCGCCCGTAGCGCACGCTGAAGTTGCCCGGATAGAAGTTGACCTCGTCGAGCATCTCCGTCGGCACGACGCTCGAGAGGCCACCGAAGTGATAGATGGTCGGGATCCAGAGCCCGTCGACGAACACGGGCGTCGACTGGTCGGCGTTGCCGCGCACGACGAGCTGCCCCGAGAGCGCGGGCGTTCGCGCGACGCCCGGCATGTTCTGAATGGCGCGAAACGCGTCGCCGTTCGTGCCGGGCGCGCGCGAGAGCTCGTGGCGGGAGATCGTGCGGCGCGTGACCTCGCGGCTCGGACGGACGCCGCGCACGACGACGGTCGCGACCCCGTCTTCTTCGGCGGCAACGAGCTGGTACGTCACGCCCGTCTCCTCGCCGAGGCGGAGCTCTTCGTGCGCCGAGAACGGCTCGAATCCCTCGGCCTCGATGCGCACGGCGTACGTGCCCGGGGGCAAGGCGCTCGTTTCGAAAGCGCCGCTCGCGTCCGTGACGAGCTCGAGGAGGCGCTTATCACCCTTCAGGATGATGACGCGCGCGCCCGCGAGCGGCTGGGCAGTCTCCGCGATCCGAGCGTGCCCGGCGAGCTTCGGCGGTGGGGGTGGCGCCGGGGGGACGTCGAGCGCTGGTGCCTGGAACTGGTGCTTGTACAGCACCTTGGATTTGACGGGCTTTTCGCCGCGGTGCGCCGGCTCGAACTGGAAGCGTCTGGCGACGGCGATCATCGCTTCGTCGAACGCGGGGCCCGCGCTCTCGACGACCTCCACGTTCGTTACCGCGCCCTGCTCGTCGATGGATAGCTGGAGCACGATCGTGGGCTCGAGCCGCTGTGCGCGGGCCGACGCGGGATACTCGGGCTCTTCACCCTTCACGAGCTCGGGCGAGGTGACCGCCTTGGACGACGCGAGCGAGCCCGAAACGGACGGCTGGTCGCTCGGCGCCTGGGCGAGCGCGGGCGACGCGCAGAGCACGCTCGCCACCAAGAAACGCCAGAGCCGCAAGCGCGCCCCGAGCACCATGCGGCGACCTATGGAGAGTCTTCCGCGGCTCGTCAACCCTCGAAAGGCGCGCGGCCCTCAAAACGGCTAGCTTACGGCCATGAAAATCACGGTCGACTTCGACAAGTGCGCCTCGAACGCTCGCTGCATGAAGGCCTGTCCGCAGGTGTTCGAGGTTCGTGAGGACGGCTTCCTCTACGTCCTGCAAGAAGAGCCGCCCGAATCGCTGCGGCAGAGCGTCGAGCAGGCGATGAGCGATTGCCCGACCGGCGCAATCAGCGTCGAAGGCTGAGCGGCCGGCCGCCTCCGGGACGCGTCGAGCGAACGGTCAGCCGAAGGGCGTGACCGTCACGGGACCGCTCGCGGCGTGCGCCGCCCCGCCTTCTGCAACGTAACGGTGAAGGTCGTCCCCGAGCCGGGCTTACTGGTGACGCGCACGGTGCCCCCCATGGCCTCGGTCAGGTGCTTGACGATGGAAAGGCCGAGCCCCGTGCCACCGAGCTCACGTGAGCGGCCGGCATCGACGCGATAGAAACGCTCGAAGAGCCGCGGCAGGTGGCGCTCGTCGATGCCGGGTCCTTCGTCCGCCACGCTGAGGCGAAGCTCCCTTTCGTCCTCCTCCCCACGGAGCACCACGCGGGTGTGCTCGGCGCAGTACCTCACGGCGTTGTCGACCAAGTTCGTGAGGATGTGCTCGAGCGCGCGTCGATCCGCGAGCACGCGCGAGAGGCCCAGCGCAGTCTCGTGCACGAGGGCGACGTGCTTCCTGTCGGCACGCTCGCGGAAAAGGCTCGTCACCTGTTCGAACGTGGCCCGCGCTTCGAGCGGCTCCGGCGCGAGCTTGAGCTTCTGCGACTCGATGCGGGACAAATCGAGCAGATCCTCGACCAGGTCGTGGAGGCGCTCCGCGTTGCGGGCGACGATGCCGATGAATTGCTCGTGGACCTCGGGATCGCTCGGCGGCGTGAGCTCCAGCGTCTCGGCGGCCGAGCGAATCGCGGTAACCGGTGTTCGGAGCTCGTGCGAGACATTGGCCACGAAATCGCGCCGCATCGACTCGAGCTTCCTGACTTCCGACACGTCCACGAATACGGCGAAGATCTGGGCCTCGTTGCCGGGCAGTTGCGCGGCACGCACCAAAAGCCGGCGCGGCTTCAAGCCACCGAGCTCGATCTCGCCCGTCACGGCCTCGCCGCCGTCGCACGCCTGATCGACGAGCGCCTTCAGGTCTGCGTGACGAATCGCCTCGAGCAGAGTCTTGCCGACCGCGTCGGCGCCGAGCAGGAGCATCTCGCGCAGGGCCGTGTTGATGAGCGCGACGTGCCCGCGCTCGTCGAGAAGGAGCACGCCCTCCTCCATGCCCGTCAACACGCCGCGCAAGCGATCGCGCTCGACGGTGAGCTCGGTCAGCGTGGTGGCGAGCTCGCGCGCCACGCGGTCGAGCGCGCGGCCGAGCTCGCCGAGCTCCGCCTCGCGCGTCGCGAGGGGGTGCACCTCGATGTTTCCCGACGCGATGCCGTGCGCGACGCGCGTGAGATCGTCGGCGGCCCGCGCGACCAGCCGCGCGGCCATGCCGGCGGTCGCGAGGGCGGCCACGAGCGCGAGCAGCGACGCGAGCGGCAAACCGGGCCGCGCACCGGGCAAGATCACGTAAATCGCGACGACGAGCAGCGTCACGAGCCCGAGCGCCGCCAAGAATAGCTTCGCTCGGAGGCTCGTCACACCTGCGCCTCTTCGGGCGTCGCGACGAACCGATACCCGACGCCGCGCACCGTCTCCACGTAGTCGCGCGCGGCTTCGAGCTTCTCGCGCAAGCGCTTCACGTGGGTGTCGACGGTGCGCGTCGTGATGTCCGCTTGAATGCCCCACACGTCGTCGAGGAGCGCGCTGCGCGTCTGCACGCGGTTCCTGCGGTCGTAGAGCGTGACGAGCAGCTTGAACTCGAGCGCCGTGAGCTCGATCTCGACGCTCTCGACCCAGATCCGATGGGCACCGCGGTCGACCTTGAGCCGGCCGAACTCGATCATCGGCTCCGGCTCTTCGTCCTCGCTGCGACCTCTGCGCAGAATGGCCTGAATGCGGAGGAGCAGCTCCCGGACGCTGAAGGGCTTCACGACGTAGTCGTCCGCGCCGAGCTCGAAACCCACGACGCGGTCGATCTCTTCGCCCTTGGCCGTCAGCATGATCACCGGGGTGCTCCGCGTTGCCGGATGATCCTTGAGCTGCTTGCAGACTTCCGTCCCTGGAACGTCAGGCAGCATCAGGTCGAGCAGGACCAGATCGGGCCGCTGCTCGCGAGCGAGCTTGACGCCCTCGAGGCCGAGCCGGGTCACGGTCACCTCGTGCCCGCCCTGACGGAGGTTGTAGTCCAGGACCTTCTGCAGGTCGGGCTCGTCCTCGACGACTAGAATGCGGGTCATCTCGAGCCCTGGTAACGCCGGGATGTGACGGCAGTGTGACATCCCTCTCACGAGTCGGTAGCGGTCGAGCCGAGAGGGCAGGATGGAAGAATCTATAATGTCGACTTCAAGAAATGTTCGGTCGGCCCCGCGGCACAAAATCGTAACTACGCGTTTTAATTGAGATCAGGTATTGGGCACGAAGCCTGCTCTACCCGGGAGCAGACGATGCCCCGGATCTCTCCGCCCGCCGCCTCGACTCGCTCGTTTCAGTGCGTCGGGCTCGCGCTCCTGCTCGCCGTGACGGCGCCCGCTCGCGCGCTCGAAGCGAAGGGCGCCGTCACTCCCACCATCGGACGCACGGCTTCTGCGCATCGGCTGCTCAGGGATCCGGAGGGTCTCGCGAGCTGGCTCGGCGATCAGAGCCCCGTCGTTCGCGCCGCGCGCGCTCGCGCCCGTCAAGCAAGCGCCGACGTCGCGTCGAGCCACCTCTTTCCGAACCCGGTGCTCGACGCGAGCCTCTCGAACGTCCCGATCACCACGACGACGCCTGCTGGGCTCACCTTCGGCGAGACGGCCATCTACGGCGTCGGGCTGAGCCAGACCTTC
>DASUGE010000271.1:0-2143 GCA_036274215.1 Polyangiaceae bacterium
ACGAGGCGCACCGCCGCCACCTCCGTCGTCGGGGAGCCGTGCGCCGGCACCACCGTCTTCGTCGTCGGGCATCACGCGACAGCCGCCGCCCCCGCCGCCGCCGGGCTCCGGCGCGAGCCGCCCTCCGCCGCCGCCCCCCCGCTCGCATCCGCCCCTGCCCCCGGGCGGGCGCCCGCCGCTGCCGCCTCCGGGGGCCGGCGCTCGTCTCGCGCCGCCTCCGCCGCCTCCGAGTGGCGGGCCTCCGCCGCTCCCTCCCGGCGTCATGGACGACGACGACGAAGCGGGCGAGGACGTCGACGACGCCGAGCTCTTCGAGGACAGCAAGGTCTGACGCTCAGCCGGCACCGACCGTCAGGCACCCGGCCGTCGCGTCGAGCGTCGCCGTCACCCCGAAGGTGAGCGGCTCGTTCCAGGCGCCGTGCCCGAAGCGGAGCCCGCTCGCTACGGGCACGCGGAGCTCGCCGAGGCGCTCGCGCAGCACCGCGTGTGCCTCCACGCCCGCGGAGGGCGGGCAATCCGTGAAATCGCCGAGCACGATGCCGCCCACGCCGTCGAACGCTCCTGCGCCGAACAGCGACGTGAGCAGCCGATCCACGCGGTACGCCTGCTCGGTCACGTCCTCGAGGGCGAGGATCGCGCCGGGCGGAAGCCTGAGGCGCCCCGCCGTCGCGCAGGCCGCGAGGAGCGACAAGTTGCCGCCGGCGAGCCGACCGCGTGCGAGCCCTGGCCGCACCGCCGTGAGCTCGTGACGCCGTTCGGCGAGGGGGCTTTCGAGCGCGCTCACGAACGCCGCGCGCGCATGAGCGTCTCCCTGACCGAGGCCGCCCACGTTCTGCGCGTGGAGCGAAGCGACGCCCGCGCGGAGAGCCTCCACGTGCAGTGCCGTCACGTCCGAGAACCCCACGAGCCACTTCGGTGCGACCCGGAGCGCCGCGAAGTCCGCGCGCTCCGCGATGCGCGTGAGGCCGTACCCGCCGCGCACCGCCACGACCGCGGCAACGCTCGTGTCGCGCAGGAAGCGGTCGAGCTCGCCGAGGCGCCGTTCGTCGGAGCCGGCGAGGTAGCCCGCGCGCTCGAACAGCGAGGGATCGAACGTGACCTTGTAGCGCTCGCCCAGCCAGCCGAGCCCGCGCAGCACGTGCGTGCGATCGAACGGGCTCGATGGCGCGATCACCGCTATCCGATCGCCCGGCCTGAGCGGGCGCGGGACGATGGGCGCGAAATCCTGAGGCATGAGGCCGCTCGTAGTACTACTACTCCGAAGTTCCGGATGTCAGGGAAGACCGCCCTCGCACGCTTCACGGAGGCGGCCTATGGCCGTGGTCTCCCGCTGCTGCGGCGCGTGCTCGACGGCGCTCAGCGCGCCGCCGACGAGGTCTCGCTGCGTCTGCTCGGACCCGACTTCGAGCAGCGCTTCCGCGTGCTCGCGGACCGCTACGAGGGTCAGGGCGGCGATCCGTTCGGCTTCGATCCCGAAGCGGTGCGTAAGGCCGCGCTCGCCACGGCGTTCTTCCATCGCGCCTACTTTCGCACCGACGTGTACGACGTCGATCGCGTGCCGGAAGGGCGCGTCATGCTCGTCGCGAATCACTCGGGTCAAATCCCGATCGACGCGGCGATCATCGGCTGTTCGTTGTTCTTCGACGCGAACCCACCGCGCATCACGCGCGCCATGGTCGACAAGTGGACGGCGACGCTGCCGTTCGTCTCGACCTTCTTCAGCCGCATGGGGCAGGTGGTCGGGCTGCCGGAGAACGCGCGACGCCTGCTCGACATGGGCGAGCTCTTGCTGGTGTTCCCCGAGGGGATGCGCGGCGTCTCGAAGCCGTTCGAGGAGCGCTACCAGCTCCAGGAGTTCGGCCGCGGCTTCATGCGGCTCGCGCTCGAGACCAAGACGCCGATCGTGCCCGTGGCCGTGATCGGTGCGGAGGAGCAGTATTTGAGCCTCGGACGCATCTCGTGGGCGGCGCGCGCCTTCGGCTTGCCGGTCTTCCCCTTCGTGCCGCAGATGCTCCTGCCCGGCGGTCAGATGCCGCTGCCGACGAAGTATCGGCTATTTTTCGGCGAGCCGATGTTCTTCGACGGCGACCCGGACGACGCGGCGGGCGTGGCGGACAAGGTGTACCTCGTGCGCGAAGCCGTC
>DASUGE010000272.1:0-3754 GCA_036274215.1 Polyangiaceae bacterium
CGTGCACGTCGGACCCGACTATCGCTCGCGCACTCAGGACGGCCGTCACACCTGGATCCTCGACATGGTTCCGTCGTCGACCAATGCGTTCGACGGCATGGCGCAAGGCCAGACGTTCACCGATCCCGCAGGCGGTGTCTCGTTCCGCGTCGATTCTCTGAGCGCGTCGAGCGCGAGCATCGCCGTGACGGTGCCCACGAACTCGCCGAACACCTGCGCAGGCGGCGGTAACCTGACCGCACCTGGGCCTTCGACGTGCACGGGCACGGGAGGAACGGGCGGCACGGGTGGCACGGGTGGCTCCGGCGGCAAGGGCGGCGCGGGAGCCGGCGGTGCCGGCGCGGGCGGCAAGGGCGGTGCGGGAGCCGGCGGTGCTGGTGCGGGCGGCAAAGGCGGCGCGGGAGCCGGCGGTGCCGGCGCCGGTGGCAAAGGCGGCGCGGGAGTCGGCGGTGCCGGCGCTGGCGGAGCAGGCCCCGGCGGCGCGGGCGCTGGCGGAGCAGGCCCCGGCGGGGACGGCGGCCTCGGCGGCATGAGCGGCGTCGGTGGCGATACCTCGGCCGGTGCTGCGGGCATCGCCGGCGGTGGCTTTGGCGGTGACTCGTCGGCGGGAGCCGCGGGCATCGCGGGCGCTGGTGGTCTTCCGGTCGCCGGAGCCGGCGGCATCGGTGTCGCGGGCGCCGGGCAGGCAGGCGCGGGCGTCACGGCCGGAGCGGCAACCGCCGGTGCGGCCGGAACGCCGACGGCCGGTGCGGCCGGTGCAGGCACCGCGGGAACGGGCCATGGTCCGCCCGGCGACGGTGGCGACGATTCCCAAGCCGTCGGTGAAGACGGCGGCTGCGGCTGCCGCATCGAGAAGGCGCAGCCGACTCGAGACGCTTCGATGATCTTGAGCGTGCTCGGTTTGGTTGCCGGCGGTGTGCTCCGCCGTCGGCGTCGGGCGTCCTAGTTTTTCGCCGAATACAGGTGGCTGAGGGGGCGCCTGTTATCGGCTAGTCGGACTTCTTCTTGTCGCCCTTCTTGTCGCCGTCTTTCTTGTCGCCGTCTTTCTTGTCGCCGTCCTTGGACTCTTCGTCCTTCTTCTCTTCGGGCGGGGCGGCGTCGGGAATGGCTTCCTTCAGCTTGCTCGAGCAGAGCCACTCGCAGCCGCACTCCATGAGCTGGCCGCCGGCTTCGCTGCACGCGTCCTGGAACGCGGCGCTCTCTTCGCCTTCGGGGCAGGTCTCCTTCGGCGGCGCGCAATCCATCTTCGCGTTCTTGCGATCGTAGCCGTGGCGAGCGCCCGTCGCTTGACCAGAGCAGAGCTCCTCGCAACCGCAGAGCTGCATCCGATAGCCGGCGAGATTGCACGCGTCCTTGAACGCGAGACTCGGCTCCTTGCGATCTTCGCATTGGGTCTCGGGCTCGGGGCAGGGCTTTTCGTTGCCCTCCTCGTCGTACGCCTTCAACCCCTTGTCGTCGTCGGCCGACTTGCTGTCCTTCTTGCCCTTGCCGCCGCAGCTCGCGGCGAGCGAGCCGGCGACGAGCAGAACCACGACTGCCATGCTGCGAGTTTGCATGGGAAGTACCCATAGCGCGGCTCCTCGGGCGAAGTGAAGCTCAAATTCCTGGCACGTATTTCTCGTCGATCGCCCGGTATTCCTCGAGAGCGCGCGCCGGGGCGGGAATGCCCTCGGGGAAGGGCTTTCGCGAATACGTCTGGAAATAGGAGAGGCACGCGTCCCTCCACCAGACGGCTTCGCTCTCCTGGATACGGAGGAGCGACCGCACCTCTTCGAAACGCATCGAATCGACGAAGGGGGCGAGCTCGTCCCAGACGGATCGCGCGCGGGCGACCCAGAGGACGCCCGAATGATAGCGATGACAGAGCTCGTCCCAGAGCGTGCGGCCGGAGCGCATACGGTGATCCCACGGGACGTGGTGAAACCAGAGCAAGAGCTCTTCCGGGCAGTTGCCGAGACGCGCACAGCGCGCGGCGACCTCCGGACGATACTGCTCGAGCGCGTTCGAGCCGGACCCCGTGCGATCGAAGCCGAGCCCGCGCTCGTCGGCGCGATGAAAATAGACGCTCGTCCAGTCCGGGCGACCCTGGTCGATCCAGGGGCCAGGGCCGTGGTGGTGATCCCATGCCATCAAGTGGTGGAGACCGAGCGGCGTCATGTAGTCGACGCACGCCTCGCGAGACTCGAGCATCAGCGAAAGCGCCTGCTCGACGAAGCTCGGATCTCGCGAAAACGTTTGTGCGAGCCACTCGCGCGCAATCGCATCGGCGCGCAAGCGGTGATCCCAGGCGAGGCGGCCGAAGGCGTACCAATTTGCCTGTGCGAACGGATGTCCGCACCAGTTTCGGTCCGTCCCGATGTTCGCGACCGCGGCGATGCCCGAGAGCGCGTGGCCATGGAGCGAGCCGTCCGTCACGCTCGCGACGAGCGACCCGGGTCCGCGCGCGTAGGTGTCCGAATCCAGACACTCTTCGAAGAGCGTTCCGAGATACACGAGGTGCGTCGCAAACCCGAGGTACTCTTGCGTCAGTTGAAACTCGGTCATGACCGGTGTCTTCGGCATCGCACCGAAGAGCGGGTGAAACGGCTCGCGCGGCTGGAAATCGATCGGGCCGTTCTTCACCTGCACGAGGACGTTCTCGCGAAACGTGCCGTCGAGCGGCACGAACTCGTCGTACGCCTGCTTCGCGCGATCGGTCGGTACCTCGCTCGCGTACACGAACGCGCGCCACATCACGATGCCGCCATGGGGTCCGACGGCGTCGGCGAGAAGGTTTGCGCCGTCTGCGTGCGAGCGGCCGAAGCTCTGCGGCCCGGGTTGCCCCTCGGAGCTCGCCTTCACCAAGAAGCCCCCGAAGTCGGGGATGAGTCGGTAAATCTCCCGCGCTTTTTCGGCCCACCACGCGCGAACGCGCGCGTCGTCCGGGTCCGCCGTCGAAAGTGCGCCGAGCTCGACCGGAGCGTTGAAGCGCGCGGTCAAATACACGCGCACGCCGTACGGGCGGAAGGTATCGGCCAACGCCGCGACCTTCTCGAGCCACTCGCGCGTGAGCACGACGGCGTTCGCGTTCACGTTCGTGAGCACGGTGCCGTTGATGCCGATCGAGGCGTTCGCCCGCGCGTAGTCCCGCATACGCGGCGAGACGTAGCCGGGGAGCTTCTGCCAGTCCCACAGCGAAAAGCCGGCGTAACCGCGTTCGACCGTGCGATCGAGGTTGTCCCAATGGTCGAGCAGGCGGCGACGAATGCGCGGAGCGCTCCGGAGGTCGAGCGCGTCGAGGCTCGCGCCGGTTTGTAAGAGCCGCAAGAAGTGAAACGCGCCGTACAGGACGCCGATGTCCGTCCTCGCGGCGATGACGGTGACGGCCTCGTTTCGGAGCCGCGCGCTTCGCACGACGAAGCCTTCGCTGCCGAGCTCTCGGAGATCGGCTTCGAGGCCGAGCGAGCGCACGTCTGGAGAGCTGTCCGGCGTACCGGCGAGCACGGTGCCGGCACGGTGCACCGTTTCGCCGAGCGGCACGGGCCCGCCGAGGAGCCCGCCGAGGCCGCGAACGAGCTCGTCGCGGGCGGCGACGAGCGTCGGTGCCTCGCCGGGAAAAACCAGCTCGCGGGCGAGCGCACGTCGTGACGAGAAGAGCGGCTCCGAAAGCGGCTCGTAACGGAGCCAGAGCCGATATCCATCATCTTCGGGCAGATCCGAGAGCTTCACGTTCGCTGCATCGTAATGGGCGCGGTTCGGAGGCGAAAGCTAGACT